>JAFYYO010000207.1 GCA_017557475.1 Bacteroidaceae bacterium | reverse complement strand
GTCGGCGATGTGCTGACAGAAGTCGTCGAAGGTGAGACACTCGTGGATCTGAGCTGTAGCGTAGGCCTTGGTCTCGGTGGTGGTGGCCTTCAGCGTCCCGGGCGTAGTGCCCATAATGGCGCTAGAATAGTTGATCATAATGTAGCCCCCTCCCGTCCTCCCCCTCAAGGGTGAGGAGTTTTGTATTCCGCGGAGGGGATAGCGGGTGCAAAAGTGTTAATAATTTAGTTAATTTCTCCGTTCGGGTGGATTTCAAATCCGTCAGAACTGGGGGTGGGTAGCGGCCCTTTAAGTCCTCTCTTGAGGAGAGGATTTAGGAGAGGCTGGTGTCGTCTGCTCACATCACGTGTGATGTTGGCCGATATCACGTGTGAAGTTGGTAAAGATCCCCTGTGTTGCCGGCTTATGACGCGTGTTAAGTTGGCCGAGTTAACTGGCGTCGTTTTCTCCCCCTTCATGGGGGAGTTAGAGGGGGTCCGTCCCTTGTCTTCTTTCACACTACAAAGGTACTACTTTTTTCCTGTTCCACCAAATTTTGGGCATCCAATTCAGCCGATTTTCAGCACGAATTGACGAAGTTTTTGTCGAGCTTCTTGCGCTCCAGTAGGTGCTCAGGCGGCATAGCCGGAGTTCTTCCGCTCGGCAAAGTCGATGCAAGCATCACTCTGCCCTCGCTTACTCGCAACCTTGGGGCGATTTTCAGCAGGAGGCCAAAATTGAGGTTGCAGGTTGCATAACGAGTGTTGTAACGTTGTAACATTGTAACATATTAAAAAAGTGTTACGCCCCCTGTGATTTTAGGTCTATTATTATATTATATAAATATATAATATAATAATAGAATTCTTTTCCCTTGTAGTGGGGGTGTGATTTACGTAACATGTTACAATGTTACAATGTTACAATGCAACCAAGGAGATATATGTTAAATCATGTTAAGATATCCCCTTATGATGAATATTTTTTCTCAATTTTCTTGCACAATATTTAAAGCCGTTGTACCTTTGCAGGCGAAAATCTCCCTAACAGGGTTTTGAGGCTAAAATAAGTATTAACAATAGTATATCGGGATAAAAGGGCCTGCCTATTTCACCGCTGCAGGTTCCCCGATAATACAGACTTTCTGCGAAATTGCGACTTCTCTGTTTTGTCTGCCTTGTGATCCCCATCTCAGACAATGTCAGATTCTCTGGTGCTCTGGTATAATATTTCCCGTATTCTACCCTGGCCATCACTTCGAGTATGCTACAACCATGCCCGATTCTATGATTCTAAAATTAATATATTTTCTGACACTTTTTATTTTTTTAACACATGCAAACGAATGTTGATGACCCTTTGCCTGGGCTAGGCTCTCAGGAGGGTTCTATGATAAGCATGATATACACAGTGTCATGCGATTATATTACAGACCACGCGAAGAAAATGATGTACCACCTCTCGGGTCTTATCTCTGAAAACACGAAGCTCAATACCGCTTTTGAGTTCCTCTCGAAATTCTTCCCCGCAAGCATGCTCCGCGAACAGGAAGCCTGTCCGACGGACGGGGAGGCTGCCAAGGATGAAAAACTCGAAAAGCTTGTCACCAATCTGGAGCCTCTTTTCAAGAGCGAGCGTGCGGCAAGGAAGCTCGCCGAGTTTGTCGTACAGGATAATGTGAAGGATTACAAAATAACCGATTTCGTGAATCAACTTGTGGGAAAGGACTCTTTCTTGGAAAGTACGACGAAGACGGATCTTTATAATGCGCTTAAGGACGCTGATGTTTACCAGAGGAGTAGGTCGACTTGGAATGAACAGGTAGATATGCCTCGCCCCAAGAAGTAGGTTTTTTGATGACGAAAAAGAAAGGGAATCAACACCGGTTGGTTCCCTTTCTTTGTGTAAACTGGCGCAGAACCGGCACAGAACCGGCACGAAACCAGTATGGTCTTTTTATTGGCCAAAAATCTCTAGGACGTCTTTGAAGACCGCCGTACCTTTGCATCGTGAAAGTCGACAATCACACAAAATGAATCATTAACCTTAACATTATTAATTATTATGAAAATCTTAAACACTATTCTCAAGTACATTGAGAGCACTCCCCATGCCGGAATATCCCGCGCCACGGGAACTGCCTACTCTTTCCGCTCTCTCCTCTTCGCATGGACCGACGAGAACGGCACGGAGAACTACCTCAACACGACCATCGATGGCGAACTCTATGTGGCCACCGAACGCTACCTCCAACTCGGTGCCGCCTACGACATCGAAGTCCTCTTCAAGACCCGCTCCTCTGCCTCTGGCAACTCTGTTTTCAACGAAGTAAAACTCATCTCTGTTAACCCTGCTTAATCTCACACTACTATGAAAAAGAAACATTTCAACTTCATTGACCTTAGCGGCGAAGCCATGTTTTCGGACAACGGCGCCCCGAAGGTATTTACATTTCACCCCGAATTTCCCGAGCCTGGCTTATTCTCACGCTATCATAGAAGGGGTACAGCCACACGCTTCAGCGACGGAACTTTCGAGTTCGTAGAGGATTATTGGACCCGCTCCCGTGCGCAACTTATAAAGAAGTTAAAACACGGACGCCTCTCGAAAACCCTGAATGGAGACTACCTGCTAACACTACGTCTTCATGAAGGCGAGAACTGCCCTGGTCGCATCATCTACGAAGAGGCCATGGAGGCGACCGATGCCCTTCTTGAGTACATCTATGGCGAAGAAGAAGCCGCCGCATAAGAAATTCACCCCACCTCGACCTTTGGCAAAGCGAAGCGAGGGGTGGGGTGATAAAAACTAACCATTAACCAACAAATAAAATGAGTTGTTATCAAGTATTCACACAGAACGGGGCGAAAATCATGCGTCCTGTCCCAGACCGCGAGGAGTACCTGAAACTGCGTGGCTCCAGATCGCAGAACATCCTTGTTTCGGCTGTGAGAAATGGCGAAGAAGACAAGAAGCGCCTCCTCCTGCAGATGAACTACTCCTGCCTGCCCAACGAGGACGGCACCCTGAAGGGCGCAACCCGCATGAGTACCTCCGTGGGCATGGACATCGACCACATCCCGCAGAGCCACATGCAGATGCTCAAGGAGACTATCCTCGAGAAGAAGGACGAACTCGGCCTGCTCATGCTCGAACTGAGTGCCCGCGGCGAAGGTTATCATCTCGTCTTCCGCCGCCGTCCCGACCTCACGCAGGAGGAGAACCTCCACTGGGCCAGCGACCTCCTCGGCGTCGATTTCGACAAAGGCGCAAAGGACATCACCCGCGTCTTCTTCACCACAACCGACTCAGAAGAGGACCTGATTTATTTGGACGATGAACTGTTCCAAATAAATCAAGTGAAGAGTGAAGAACGAAGAACGGAGAACGCTGAAGGGGTCGCGAGCGGAACGCGAGAACGAAGTGGCAATGAAAGTAACCCATGCGATAATGGTAACTCTGATTCTTCACTCTTAACTCTTCACTCTTCACTTCCGCAGGCTTTGCCTGCGTCTCTTACTGCTTTCGACCTCTGTGTTCGGCAGGCTGGCTTGAAGCCCGATGAGATGGACGTTTGGGGCGAACACAACTGGCACAACAATCTCATGGCAGTCCTCTCGGTGGGCGTGGCTAAATTGATGAGCCGACAGAACCTCGAAGCCGTCATCAGGGAGCGCCTCCCAAACTACTCCCAGACCGAAGACTGCAAGAAACTCGTTGACTACTTCTACGACAAGTACTCCGCCGACACAGGCTTCATGAGCGCAAGCCTCAGGGACATCAATGCCAAGGCACAGGAAGTCCCCCAAGTCGAGCCCGCGTCTGAGGCCTCCGGTGGGGATCTTGAAAGTCTCACTCAAAACTGGAACCCTCCAACTCTGCCCGCCAAACTGCCTCGCCTCATTCAGCTCCTCATCAAGCCCTTTCCGAAAGAGTACCACCCGGTGCTCGTGGTCACGGCCTGCGTAGTCCTCGGCACCATTGCCAGCCACTTCCGCAGCACCTACATCGACGGAAGGGGAATTGCCGCCAACCTCTACGCCGCCATCATCGCCGAATCAGGTAAGGGCAAGAGCTGGGTGACCATACTCCTCGAACTCATGTGCCGCCACACCCTCCAGACTTGGGACGACCAGGAATGGAAGAAGGTACGCGAGAATCAGGAATTGCGCGACAAAAAGTCGAACGCGAAGGACAAGCCGGCAAGGTACCATCCGAAGCTCCGCATCATGGAAACGATGTCGAAGACCTCGCTCCTGGAAGTCCAAACCAACCTCGGCGAAAACGGTATGATTCTCTGCAACTACACCGAATCGGACGAGCTGGCCAACGCCTCCAGGGTGCAGTTCTCGAACCTCTCCGTCCTCCTGCGCAAGGCTTGGGACCTCGACACTCACCGCCAGTTCTACATGAGCGAAGCCTCCTGCAATACTCAGACTCGCCTCAATGCCGCCATCCTGCTCACAGGAACGCCAAGAAGTGTCCTCGCGCGACTCTTCTCCGACACCGAATCGGGCATGATGCAAAGGTTCATCCCCATGATAATCCCGACCTTGAAGCGCACCTTCCGCCCTCCGAAATACATGCCTCTCAACCCCGATGAGGCAGCAGAAAGAGACAGTTTGCTCGTGAGCCTCTGGCAGAAAGACCTCGCCCTGGGAGATGACACCCTCGACCTGGAAATGCCCAAGACGCAAAAGATGATTCAGGGCTGGTACGACGAACTCGAAGAGCGCTACAACGATGGCGAACTGACCGAAGCAGAAGCCGACCTCAGCCACCGCGTAGGACAGTTCATGCAAAGAGCCGCAATCCCCTTCGTGGCCCTCTATGAGGAGGAGCAGAAAGAGGTTATCGACCTCGTCCGTTGGGTCGGCAATTTCGCCTACTACAACATCTGCCACATCTTCGCCAGCCGTGTCACTCAAGACATGAAGGAGTCCAATCAGATGCTCCAGAACCGCGATGCCCGCGTAACTGCAGAGCCACTCCTGAGCCTCATGCCCGAAGTCTTCACCGTCCAGCAGTTCAGGGAAGAGCGTGTCCGCCGAGGCCAAAGTGGAGAAGTCAGGATGCTCCTCTCCCGTTACGTCAAGAAAGGCAAACTCAAACGTCTCCAGAACGGCGTGTTCAGGAAAATAGTAGCGTAAAGCGTATCTGATACGAAAACACCCAACCTTAATTTCAGGAGATATGGAACTCACGCTCACACGCATTGCGAAACGCAAGGACTACACGATAGGGAGGCTCGCGATCGACGGGACGTTTTTCTGCAACACGCTCGAACCGACTTGGCGCGACTACGAGCACGGCGCCTACAAAATCAAGGGCAAGAGCGCCATCCCTGAAGGCCGATATGCCGTCGTCATCTCCTACTCGCCGAAGTTCCAGAAGTGGCTCCCGTTAGTGCTTGGCGGTCCCGAGTTCAACAAGAATTGGCAGGGCATCCGCATCCACGCAGGCAACACGGCGAAGGACACCCAAGGTTGCATCCTCGTAGGCGAAAACAGAGAGGTGGGACGCGTACTCGACTCGAACCTCTGGCTCCACCGCCTGAAGAAGCGCATCACCGAAGCAAAATCCCGCGACGAAGCCGTCTGGCTCACGATACAATGAACACACTATCACTGAGAGCTCCGAATCATTTCGGGGCTTTCTTTATTTATTTTCCCCCTGATTAAGCAAAAAACTCTAATCCCTAATCTCTAATCCCTAATCTTTTTCGTATCTTTGCAGAGCAAAACCTTTATTTAGCATTATGAGACGATTTTTGTCAACTTTTGGTCTGCTGGCCTTTTTCTTCTTGCCGAGCACAGCACAGGCGGAAGAAGTCTATCGCGATGGTACGGTTCGCTTTACCCTCATCGACGAGGGGACGATTCGACTGGAATATGCTCCCGACGGGAAGTTCGTGGACAACAAGAGCTTCGTGGCTGTCATCCGAGAATATGGCAGTGTGCCGCACAAGGCCTCTACGAGTGGAAGCAAAGTGGTCATCACGACCAGCAAGTTCAAGCTTACGTATAAGAAGGATGGTGCTCCGCTGAGTGCGAAGAACCTCAGCATTGTCTCTGCTAAAGGGCTCGGGACGACGTTCACCTGGACGCCTGAATCTGAGCAGAAGGGCAACCTGAAGGGCACCTATCGCACGCTCGACGGCTACGATGGCGACACCTATCAGTATAGCAACCCCAAGCACCCCATGCCTCTCGAAGACGGCTTGCTGGCTACTGATGGCTGGACGCTCCTTGACGACTCGAAGAACTTCCTCTTCGATGGCGCTCAGGATTGGGATTGGGTGATGGAACGCAACTCGGCCGAAGGAGCGCAAGACTGGTACTTCATGGCTTACGGCCACGACTACAAGGGCGCTCTGAAGAGCTTCACGAAGTTCGCAGGAAAGGTGCCTCTGCCTCCACGCTACGCCTTTGGCTATTGGTGGAGCCGCTACTGGAGCTATTCAGATAAAGAGTTGCGCGACCTCATCGGCGACTTCCAGCGCCGCGACGTGCCCCTCGACGTGGTTGTCATCGATATGGACTGGCATCCTAACACCCCTGAAAGCGGCGGAGGCTGGACCGGTTGGGACTGGAACGAAGCCATCTTCCCCGACTATAGGAAGTTCCTCGCCTACCTCGACGAGCAAGGCGTAAAGACCACGATGAACCTGCATCCCGCAGATGGTGTCCGCCCTTACGAGAAGAAGTATGACGAGTTCATGCAGCGCTACGGGAAGAACGACGGCAAGACCTACGAGTGGATGGGCAGCGACAAGAAGTACGTGAAAGCGCTCTTCGACACCTATCTGCATCAGTATGTTGACGAGGGCGTCGATTTCTGGTGGCTCGACTGGCAGCAATGGGAGAAAGACCGCACCCTGAAAGACCTCGACAACGTCTTCTGGTGCAACTACATCTGGTTCTCAGATATGGAGAAGAACGGCACGAAGCGTCCACTCCTCTACCATCGCTGGGGAGGGCTCGGCAACCATCGCTACCAGATAGGCTTCTCGGGTGACTCCTACGCCACTTGGGAAAGCCTCAGCTTCCTGCCCTACTTCAACAGTACATCCTCGAATGTCCTCTACGGCTATTGGAGCCACGATATCGGCGGACACCAAGTCAGGAGGTATGGCATGGGCGTTGACCCTGAACTCTATACGCGTGCCATGCAAATGGGAGAATATCTGCCCATTCTCCGCAGCCATAGTGCAAAAGACCCCAGCCTCAACAAAGAGCCTTGGGCTTTCGACCAGGCTACTCAGCGCCGACTCACAAACGTCATCAACGGACGCTATGCGCTTGTACCTTATATATATACAATGGCGCGACAGGACTACGAGACAGGCATTTCGCTCTGCCGTCCGATGTACTACGACTATCCCGAGGCAAAGGAAGCCTACGAAGTGAAGGAACAGTACATGTTTGGCGATAAGATGCTCATCGCTCCCGTCACCACAGAAGCGGATAAGGAGAGCGGACTGGCTTCTGTAAAGGCTTGGCTGCCAGAAGGCAAGTGGCTGGAGTATGAAACCGGCACGATGATGGAGGGCGGACAAATCGTAGAGCGACAATTCTCGATGGACGAATATCCCGTTTATGTCAAGGCTGGCAGCATCATCCCTTATTACGGAAAAGTCAAGAACCTGAGCGGAACGGAGCAACCCATCATCATTCGCATCTTCCCCGGTGGCGACAAGGATGAGTTCACGCTCTACGAGGACAACGGAGAAGACAAGAATTACGTCGACGAATACGCCACCACTACCCTCTCCTATCAGCGTAATGGCGAACGCCTGACCGTCAAAATCGGCTCTCGCAAAGGCAACTACAAGGACATGCCGGCACGTCGCGACTACACACTTGCCCTGCCTTGCCAAAAGGCTCCTCAGGCAGTTAGTGTGGATGGGAAGAAGGTTGCTTTCACCTACGACGGCTTGAACCTCGAAGCAAGCGCTAACCTGGGAAGTATCGACTGCAATAAGGGCGCAACTGTCGAGGTGACTTTCGCTTCCGAGGCTTATGCCGTGACAGACGGAGAGAAAGGCAAGTTCCATCGCATACAGAATGCCGTGCAGGACTTCAAGCAGCATGATGCCAATATGGTCTATACCAAGGACTTCGGTTTCCTCGAGGCCGCACCTTTGCGCCTCTACTACCATCCTGAGCAACAAGAAGAGACGCTCGAGCAATTCCACAAGCTCTATAAGAAGTTGCCAGTCGTGCTTGTCGAACAGATGGGCAAGAGTGACAACTTCGACCGCTTCCTTCGCGGGGTCGGCGAAGACGGCAAAATGCTCCAAGAAGTATCGCCTGAAGCATTCAGCACCCCAGCCGGCACAGGCTTCGACCTCCGCTACTTCCTGGGTATGAAACTCGAAGGCGAGGCAAAGGCTACAGGCCACGTGGAAAAGATAGACATGTTCCAAAGCGGAAGTCCCGCAGAAGGCATTCCCTCTGACTATTGGAGCATGACGGCAGAAAGCACCTTTACCGCTCCCGAGACAGGCGACGTGATGTTCATCCTGAACGGCGATGATGGTTATCGCTTTATCCTTGACGGCAAGGAACTCATGGGCGATTGGGGCGACCATGGTGAGACATCACGCAACGCCACCATCTCTGTCGAGAAAGGCAAGAAGTATAATGTGCGTATCGAATACTACGATAACGAATACAACGGCATCCTGCGCTTGCAGACGCTCTTCATCAAGAATTAAATCGTAAATAGTAAATCGTCAAATAATAAATGAAAAGGCGTATTCTCTTTTTGGCAGCCCTGCTGCTCCTCTTCATAACTCCCGTCAATTCTGTCCTCAAGGAGAAAGACTTGGCACGCACACTTGGTGTGCTCAAGGCCGAGCTTCAAGCTACCTATGAGCAGCAACAGGCATTCATGCAGAGTTACGAGCAACAAGGCATGCAACAACACCAACAACTGGTCTGGTACATGCATCAATGCGAGCAAATCGGACTGATGCTCTATTCGCAATCCATCGACAACACCTTCGATATGGCGTACGCCTGCCAGCAGGCAACTAACCTGAGGCGCGACTTGGACAACCGCAATAGCAAGATGCGGCAATACGACAAGATTATTGCCCGCATCAAGCAGGAGATAGAACGTATCGACAACCTCATCCGTTCGCTCAAGCGCATGCCGCCTGTCATCGATGCCGACAGCATCCTTACTGCCAGCGATAGTATCCTGCTGCAAGCCATCGACTCGCTGGAAAGCAAGAAGGATTCCTTGCTCGTCGCTCGCAACACGATGGATGAAGAATCTATGGAAATGGTAGAGACAACCGAAGAGGAGAACGACGAGATTCCCGAAGAAGAGGAAGACAACCTGGAGCCTCTCTTCCTGACGAGAGCCCAGCAACGAGACCGTAATGCCTGCCTGCTGTTTGCCGACACCATTCAAAGCAACATGCAGCACTTCCTGGAGAGCCTTGAGGCAGAGAACGCTTACTATCAGAGTGTCCGCGAGAAGGTTCTGGAACTCGACAAGTTTGCCCAAAGCCGATACAAACTGCTGCAGGACAACATCTTCCGAAATGGCGGTTCCAACTACTTCCGCATCCTTGCCAGCCTGCCCATGCAGATTATGATGGTGAAGTCGACCATCGACATGAAGTACAAACCCTTTAAGGGACACGGGCAACTCTATTCCGAGTGGAGAGGCGCGCCTGTACTATTCATCAGCATCTTCCTCATCTTCTACCTCACTCTGGCACTTGGCATCAGTTACGTCGTCCTGCGATGGTTGCTGCCAAAGAAGTGGCTTGGGCCAAACTCTAAGGAAAAGAGAAAGGTACTCGTCTTTGTGGTAGGCATCGCCCTCTTCGCCATCATTGTTATGATAGTGCGAGGTGTCATCCAACGCAACTTCATACAGATGGGCACGGGGCTCGTCATCAATGTCGCCTGGCTGCTCGAAGCCGTTTTCTTAAGTCTGTATGTCCGCCTCAAGGGAGAGCAGATGCATCACGCTGCCATCATTTACACGCCGCTGATGTTGCTGGCGTTCATCGTCATCCTTTTCCGTATCGTACTTATTCCGAATGCAGTAGTCAACCTCATCTTCCCGCCCATCCTGCTCATCTTCGCCATTTGGCA
Organism: Bacteroidaceae bacterium; assembly: GCA_017557475.1. Next base: position 2,944 of record JAFYYO010000207.1, on the reverse strand, counting down.
ATACATCGTGGCAAAGCGTCACAGACAATACTTGCCGATGCTCGACAGGGTTTACACGCACATCACGACTGCCGCTATGTTCTTCGCATGCTTTGCCGCTTGGATAGGTTACACGCTGCTTGCCGTGCAGGTGATGATTTGGTGGACTTTCCAGCTGGCTGCCATCATGACGATAACGTTCATCTATGACCTGACGAAGAAGTACGAGACCCGCTATCTCCTCAAGCATCTTGGCGCTGAAACCACAAGTACAAGCGAGCGTCTGGATTTGCTGAAACGGGTGAAGAAGGGAGAATACATCGACCAGACTTGGCTCTACGACCTCTTCAGCCGCACCATCGTGCCCATCATGGCGGTACTTTCCATATTGGTTAGCATCTATTGGGCAGCACAGGTCTTCGAGATGACGAGTCTTTGCAGAAAGATTTTTACACGCGACGTCGTCAACCTGCCTGGTGTCATCCGCGTTTCGCTCTATTGGATTTGCATGGTAGCTGCACTTTTCTTCATCTTCCGCTACATCAATTACGCTTTGAGAAGCTTCTACCTGCATTATCGGAAGCAGTTCAGCAACAACAATGATTCCATCAATAAGACGCTGGCTCGCAACATCATCGGCATCGTTTGCTGGGGCCTGTTCATCATCATCGTGCTGATCATCTTCCGTGTGCCAAAGGGAGGAATAAGCATCGTGAGTGCAGGTCTCGCCACAGGTCTCGGCTTTGCCATGCAGAGCATCTTGGAGAACTTCTTCTACGGCATCAGTCTCATGTCTGGACGCATTCACGTGGGCGACTACATAGAGTGCGACGGCATCGCTGGCAGAGTAGAAAGCATCACCTACCAGAGCACGCAGATTACGACAAACGATGGCAGCGTGATTGCTTTCCTCAACAGTGCCCTCTTCAGCAAGAACTTCAAAAACATGACGCGCAACCACCGCTACGAACTCATCAAAGTGCCCGTCGGAGTGGCTTACGGCACTGATGTCGAGCAAGTACGGCAGCTCCTCATCGAGGCGCTTCAGCCCATCTGTCAGGAGAAGTCCGCCGATGGACAGACACTTACGGATACTAACATTCCTGTCACTGTAGCCTTCAGCGAATTCGGAGAAAGCAGTGTGGACCTCAAGGTTTGCGTCTGGATGCTCGTCGAACAGAAGCTCATCATCACGGCACGCATCAAGGAAATCATCTATAACACACTGAATAAGAACGGTATCGAGATTCCTTTCCCACAACGCGACGTGCATATCAAAGGAACACAACAGGGATAGCTGCCAAACATCACGTGTGTCGTGGGCAAACATCACGTGTGTCGTAAGCGAATTACACGTGTATCATCGGCAAACATCACGTGTGTCATTTAGCAACTTCACTGCAGGTATTGAAAGGCGCAACTCGGCATACTGGATATCAAGGAACTAGTCGGGCAGAAGTAAAGAGTTGTTAAATTATAAAAAAAACATGCCAATAAAATTGGCAGTTCACGAAATAAATTGTAAGTTTGCAGAGCAAAACGGACAAAAAAGACAAACAAACTCATAAACTTATAGACTTATGAAACATTTTACTCTTCTTTTGATGGCTGCGGCCACCATTTGTACCAGCGCCTTCGCACAGCCCAGGCCTAAGTATGTCTATACCAGTACGGCAACTCTCAACGTTGAGCAACTGCAGAACCAACAGGCTCCTGTCATTCTCAACCGCACCCTCTATGCAGGCTACAACACTATCTGCCTGCCCATGAGCCTCAGCGCAGAACAGCTTCAGGCTGCCGCTAAGGACGTTCAGGTAGAGCGTCTCGAGATGGTTCGTCAGGAAGGAAGCACCCTGAACATGTACTTCCTCGACTGCACCAACGAGGGTATCGAGGCAGGTGTCCCCTACCTCATCTTCTCTCCAACCTTCCAGACACTGCGTGCCAACACGACTCAGGCATCAGGCATCAGCACTGAACTGAAGAGCGTAAGCAAGAGCGACGGCGCAGGCAACACCGTTACCTTCGGCAGTTCTTGGGAAACAATCCAGACAGAAGGCCGCTATGGTATCCCCGCTCAGCAGGAGACTTACATCCTCGAGAGCGTTCTGATCCGCACTGAAGGCGACAAGGCATTCCTGCCAACCCGCTGCGGTTTCACTTGGGACCAACAGACAAGCGACGCTACCGAGCTTGAGATCAAGCACGTAACCAGCCTCGAAGACATCGAGACAAGCATAGAGAAACTCCAGGCAACTAACGCAACCGTCGATGTTTACAATGCTCAGGGCACACTCGTACTCTCGCAGACCAACATCAACGCTGCCAAGAAGAGCCTGCCTCAAGGCATCTACGTTGTCAAGGGACAAAAGTTCGCGGTTAAGTAAGAGTGAAGCATAGACTTGAACAACAAGTTCATGTTTAGCTTCACCGAGCGAAAGCGAACTCGACAAAGTCAAGTTCGCGATTAAGTAAACTGCTGTTTGCGATAAAGCAAACACATTCGTTTTCATAGTTGTAAGTGAAGGAAGCTCCCTCTGCGAAGAGTGGGCTTCCTGTTTTCTTTATATATATAATAATGTATAGCAGCCCTCGAACTGACATCTTTCTCGGCTTTTGATGGCAGTTTTTGTCATATTCTTGGCAGAATGACACGCTTTGGCACACCATTTGTATTGTTATAAGCAGACAAATGTGTCATAAAACAAGCGTATAAACTAAATTAAATACAATTATGGGAAAGATTATTGGAATTGACTTGGGTACCACCAACTCGTGTGTATCCGTATTCGAGGGCAACGAGCCCGTAGTTATTGCCAACAGCGAAGGCAAGCGCACAACTCCTTCCGTTGTGGCATTCGTCGATGGTGGCGAGCGTAAAGTAGGTGATCCTGCCAAGCGTCAGGCCATCACAAACCCGAAGAAGACCATCTTCTCTATCAAGAGATTCATGGGCGAGACCTAC
>JAFYYO010000206.1 GCA_017557475.1 Bacteroidaceae bacterium | reverse complement strand
ATGGCCTAAAACAAGACGCTAACTACTTAAATTTCAATTATATACCTTCTTTGTCAAGATAGAAAAACCCCAGTTTTCGCCTGAGGTTTCTCTTCTTTCCTTGATTTTGTAACCGTCTGAGAATCAACTCTAAAAGTGATCCCGTCGGTACTTTTTGGTGATCCGGATGGGACTCGAACCCATGACCCACAGCTTAGAAGGCTGTTGCTCTAATCCGACTGAGCTACCAGACCAACCTCGTTTTGCGGGTGCAAAGGTACGAAGAAATTAAGAATTAAGAAAGAAGAATCAAGAATTATTTTCCTTATTCTCTCATTTTCTTATTCTTTCCCTATCTTCAAGTCATCCTTCTTCACTGTTGACGAGCCGACTGCTGTATATGCGAAGTCACTGCATTCGCCACTTAGAGCAACATTGGCAGCACCTGAAGCAGAGACACGAGCCTGCTGGCAGTGGATGTCGAGTTTTCCATCTCCTGCACCGCTCATCTTGAGCTTAAGCTTACGGCACTCTACCCTACCGTCAATGTTTGCAGCTCCGCTCAATTCGATTTCTACATCCTCGATACAACTGAAGTCGTCCATCTTCACCTCGCCTGCACCGCTGATGGTCAAATCGAGTTCTTTTGCCTTGAACTGGCCGAGATTGAGCTTGCCTGCACCACTTATATTAACATCCAACTCTTTGTCCTGAACGATGCTATCCATAAAGATGACATCGGAAGCCCCCATCCCTTTAACTTCTGTGAGGAAGGGAGCTGTAACACGAAGCGTGATGGCTGGAGTATTCCTGTTCACCGAACCACGACCTTCCTTTAGTGACACCTCAAGTTCTTGGTCTTCTGATGAGATGGAATAGGCTTCGATGGCTTTCTCGTTACCATAGACCTGCACAGAATAGATGCTGTCTTGAGTGTACTCTAAACGGACTGCGCCGCTGAGTTCAACCTCATCAAAAGCAAGTACAGGAAGGTCAACGGTGACGACTTTGCCCCACTTCTCGGAGTCTTGATAATCATGATTGAAGGCAGACTCCATCATAGCCTCCATTGCCTTATTCATAACCTTGTCGCAAGAGACGAGACAAGGTGCACTTGCTATCAAAATAGCTGTAAAGATGTTTCTTGTTTTCATATTCCTTAGGTTTAATTAGTTAGATGTTTTTTCATTACTTTCTTTTTCCTCAATAGCTTTCTCTATGACGAGCCTCAAGGAATCTGCCTTGCGGTCAAGGATGCTGTCAAGCCCAGAAGTTGCGCCTTCCAGGAAATCCTGTGCTGCGTATGGGTCGCCTGCCTCCAGAGTATCTTTGGCACAATAGTAGTAAGACCAAGCTATTGTTCGCGGATTATCACAGGAACTGAGTAATGCTGTTGTTGCTAGAGCTGCAATGAAGGCAATCTTGATGATACGTTTTGTTTTCATATTTCCTTCTTTTTATGTTACTTTAATATCCAAAATACTTTTTGCAATAGGCACTCAATATGCTGTCATAGCGCTCACTACAATCCTTGTCGCCCATGAGAGGGTGACCAGAGTTCGGGTAGACAATCAGGTCGTAAGGTTTGCCGAGACTATCGTATTGAGTTTGTAACGCGTGGTAGTGCTCTGGCTTGACAAGTCCATCCTTCTCTCCATAGGCAAAGATAGCGGGCAGAGCTGTAGAGTCGTTGATGTAATTAACTGGAGAAGCCAATAGTTTTATACTATCAAGTTGTTCTGCTGTAAGCGAGGAAACATCCATGCGTTTGCCCGTACAACTGAAGATAAAGTTCTTTACATCCTCCGTCTTGGCTTTATCATTATAAGGGAACAGCATACGAAAGTCTGCAGGTCCAACCTTTATTGCTTCGAAACGAAGGGGCAATGGATGCGAATGACTGTAGGCAAACATCATGGACAAATGCCCGCCAGCCGATGTGCCTGCTATTGCCATCTGACGTATTTTGGCATTTTTCTCTGCAGCATAGCATTCTATGTGCTGGATGCAAGCCTCTATCTCGTCTAACATAGTGAGGAGCGAAGTCCCTTCTTCATTTAGCAGGCTGTAGTTCATGGTGGCAGTAGCATAGCCTTTTTGCACCCAAGTATAGCAGTCACCATGATGGTCTCTCTTGTTACCACCCAACCATGAGCCGCCATGAACATACAAGATGAGCGCTAAGCTATCATTCAAGGCAGCATCGTTGGGCAGATACAAGTCGTAAGTATTGTGCTGACGGCTTCCGTATGATATGTCCGTAAATCGCTGGCCATATTCATCATGCCATTTGGGTTTGAAGATATATAGAGCAATTGCCCCTGTTATGGCTAAAAGCAGTACTACCCCCAAAAGGCATCCGCACCCTTTCTTTACCTTCTTATTCATGACTATCTCGCAAGGCTTTTTCCACTTCTTCTACCTTTATGCCGAGCTTTTCCATTTGTTGGATAAGTTCTTGAAGTGTCTCTTTGAAGAAGGTTTCACGCAGGCTTTGGCGAATGCGTTCTTTGGCTCCTTCGCTGACGAAGTAACCCAAACCTCGACGGTTGAAGATGATGTCCTTCTGGCTTAGCCATTCGAAAGAACGGGCTACTGTATTGAAGTTCACCTCCACTTCCGCCGCATACTCACGAACGCTTGGTAGTCGTTCGCCTTCAGGGTAGCGTCCCCCGAGTATCTTGTCGCAGATATGCTCGGCAATCTGCAGGAAGATAGGTTTATGATTCTTGAATTCCATAGTTCTTTTTATTGTTAGTTATGATGATGAAGTTTCTGTTTCAGCTTCTCAAACTGTTCGACGAAGTTCTCATAGCCTTGCATGCGGAGGTCGTCGCTGACACGGCTGCAGTCGGGCGTTATAGTCTCGTAGTGCGGAATGCCGCTGAACCCAAACATCTCTTGCATTCGACTGAATTCGGCATTATTGACACAGATTGCTTCCTCGTCTGCCAGCCACTCCGCCACATACTTCTTGTAAGTGTCGCTGCCGTCGGGAGTGTTCTCTTCTGCAATGAAGATGAGCTTCACGTCGTCGCGTTTGGCAATTTCGGCACGTACTTTTTTGCTCTCCTGAATGGCTGCACGGCAAGGGCCGCAACTCATGCCCCAGAAGTCGATGAAGAGGAACTTATCGGGGTACTTGGCGACGAATTTTCTTATCATTTCAGCTGCAGGCGTAAAGGGTAGTGGTGTGGTAAGGTCTTTCTGTGACAGCTTGCGGTCGCGGAACTGCTCTGCCTTCTGACGGATGTAAGGGTTCTTGAAGGCACCAAGATAGAGCGGGAACATCTTGGCGAGCGTAGGCCAATCGTCAATGTTTCTTTTCTTCTGTTCCTCAGTCAGATTGTCGACGGAAAGCATATTCTGGTAGAAATCTCCATCCTCGCGGAAAGTGTCGAAATGGAAAGTGAAGTCCTTGTAAGCGCATAGTTGTGCCATCAGATTGTCGTGGT
>JAFYYO010000205.1 GCA_017557475.1 Bacteroidaceae bacterium | reverse complement strand
TGTTGACACCTCCAGCCGAGCCAATCACGAACTCGCCCATCGTCTCGTTGTCGATATTCAGCAGGATGTCGCCCTTCAGCGTGTCGGCAGAAAGATGGTCCACGCCGTACATGCAGGTCTCTTCGTCGGCCGTGATGAGGGCTTCCAGCGGACCGTGCTTGATGTCCGTGCTCTCCATGACAGCCATGATGGCAGCCACGCCGATGCCATCGTCGCTGCCCAGCGTCGTACCTTTTGCTTTCACCCAATCGCCGTCAATATAAGTCTCGATGGGATCTGTCTCGAAGTTATGATTGCTCTCATCCACCTTCTGCGGCACCATATCCATGTGAGCCTGCAGAACTGCGCACTTGCGGTCTTCCTTGCCAGGAGTGGCGGGCTTGCGCATCACGATGTTCTCGGCATTGTCCTTGAAGGCTTCAATGCCATGCTCCTTTGCCCAATCGAGCAGGAACTGCTGTACTTTCTCCAGGTGTCCGCTTGGACGTGGGACTTGCGTCAAGAGATAAAAGTTCTTCCAAATAATCTGAGGATCGAGGTCTTTAATAAGCTGTGCCATATTCTTTTCGTTATAAATTATTAGTATTGGTCGAGCAAATTTACGAATTAAATATGAAATAAGGATTATGAATTAAGAATTATTTGAGTTTTTAATCTTTTTTGTCATATCTTTGCAGCAGGAAAGCATCTCTATATATACAAATTAGTACGCGCGAAGGAGATGAGATTGTTGAGTGACTTGAAGGAACTGTTGCTGCCTCGGCTTTGCCCTGTTTGCGGGAAGCTGCTGATGCCTGGCGAGGATGTGCTGTGCGCCTTCTGCGCAGTTCAGATGCCACGTTTCCGCATCACGAACATCGACGACAATCCTCTGCTACGCATGATTTGGGACAAAGCCGACATCAAACATGCCACAACTTTCCTCTCCTACAATCACTTCTCGCCCTATCACAAACTCATTATCGACATAAAGTTCCACGGCAAGAGCGACCTCGCCATCAAGCTGGGGAGATGGGCTGCTCTGGAAGCTCAAAGACAAGATTTCTGGGAAGGGGTCGATGCGCTTGTCCCTGTGCCGCTCACAAAATGGCGACGCTTCAAGCGCGGTTACAATCAGGCAGAGAGGCTGGCTCGAGGCATGGCAGAAGTGACGGGATTGCCCGTCGTGAACCTCATCAAGCGTACAAAGAACCGCACACCTCAGTCGCGACTGAGCGGAGAAGCGCGTCTAAAGAATGCGGAAGGCATCTATCGTGCTTCCGTTCCCGACGAATGGCGAGGCAAACGGCTAGTTCTGGTGGACGATGTGATGACGACTGGCGCCACTTTGGGCTGCTGCGCACAAGCTGTGCTTGAAGCCGACGAAACTGCACAGATAAGTATCTTCCCATTGTCATTCGCAAGAGACTAAAAGGCGTCAGCAGATGAATAACTGCATCTTTATTCTTGACATACATCAAAAAACATGACATTATGCAATGCTCTCCATCCTTTTTCTGTCAAAAAGTTGCATATATTCACATTTTGATGTACTTTTGCACGCAGAAAGCAAGAAACCATAACGTTTAACATGAAATTAAAAAGGAAGTAAAAGGGGAAGTAAACTCGCTACGCTCGCGGTTCCGCGCATAAAAGCGCGCCTTGGTGCTAAAGCATCCAAGAAGTTAATTCGCTGCGCTCATGGACAATAGCTTTACCGCAGAAATGTATCGTCCAGCACGAAGTGCTTAACTTCAGTCTGCAAGGCAGACATAACTTCCAATTTAACTCCCAATTTAACTTCCAATTATTAACAACTCATTTATGGACGCAAAGAAAGTTTTGGAAGACCTGAAGAGACGCTTCCCGGGTGAACCCGAGTATCATCAGGCAGTAGAAGAAGTGCTGAGCACTATCGAAGAAGAGTACAACAAACACCCAGAGTTCGAGAAGGTCAACCTCATCGAACGTCTCTGCATTCCCGATCGCGTTTACCAGTTCCGTGTGAC
>JAFYYO010000204.1 GCA_017557475.1 Bacteroidaceae bacterium | reverse complement strand
AGCCCCTGGGTATCCAGGACATGCGCTTTGCCAAGGCTGAATACATCCGCGCACTGAAGGATCTGCGTGCAGCTGACGCAGAGTACGTTCGCGCCCAGGCCGCTTTCGAGCTGGCCAGAGCTCGCTACAAAGACGCTCAGACCGCTAACCTGAACGCCGACACCGAATATCAGAACCTGCTGAACGAATACCAGCAGCTGATTAACGAAGCTCGTCAGGACACCAACGACTTCATCGCTCAGGAGATTGCCAACCGCATCGACTCCGTGAAGAAGAGAATGGAACTCCGCGAGAAAGAGCACGCTGCCAAGATGGTCGCCGCTGAGGATAGCCTCGCTATGGCTCAGGAGCGCCTCCGCATCACCCTCCGCAACATCGCGCTGTACTCCCAGTCTCTGACCCCGGACGAGCAGTATGCTCTCATGGATGCTGTTGATATGTATGAGGCAGCTGTCGAAGCAACCGCCGACCAGACGATCGTCGTCCTCCAGGCTCAGCGTACCCTCGACTCCCTGAAGATGGTCCGCGAAGTTGGTCCCGACACCGCTTACGACAAAGACAGCAAAGCTTATGTCGGCGCCATCGAGAAATGGAAAGGTGACATCGAAGATGCCGAAATCGAGCAGGCTCTCGTTCTCGCTCTTCTCCTCGCCGTTCCTGACAGCCTCGTCTATGACGATGTGGATGCTTGGAAAGCCCAGATTGACGCCCTCGTCGAAGATTCCACCGCTCTTGCTTACAACAAGTATCAGGTGAAGACCGAAATGGCCAGCTACTACACCGCCAACATCCACGATGGTGTGAAGGTGTTCAACGCCATGATCGAAGAATTTAAAGAAGAGAATGGTACGGGTTATCCTTCTTATACCGCTGATCAGAAGAAGCTCATCAAAGAAGGTGAGAAGACCAAAGACGACTTTAAGAAAGCTCCGAACAGCGACTCCATCAAATTCGCGAACTTCCCGATTGGTGATGTCTCTCCTGCTTCCTTCAACAAATTTGGTTATCTGCTCTCCAGCTATGTTCAGGAGTCCCCGTATAGCAAGGCTGAACCTAAGAACAACATCATTGACACCGTGATGAATGGTGCTAACTTCGACACCATCTTCATCGTCGGTCCCGTCAAGCAGGACATGAAGGCGTTTATCCTTGGTGCCGCTGGTAACGGAGAGAACTCTCAGAAAGACACTTTCAATGAGAAAGAGATTAAAGCTAACTACGGCCTCTGGGGTGCTTACGACATTCTCGAGCGCGAGTATGTGACCAAGCAGAAAGATGCTAAGACCGCTGAGCAGATTGCTGAACTCAAGAAGGCCATGGAAGCCAAAGATTCTATCTGGACCGCTCACCGTGACATTCTGAAGAATGGTCTCACCAAGTACGAGCCGTACGTCAAAGCTCTTGCTGCTGTCAAGACGGCTATGAGCGAGGAAAGCGAAGCCGCTACCGCGATGGCTGCCGCAGTTGATCAGCTCGCCGAAGCATTTGCAAGTGTTAATGGTTCTGGTACGCCTTCTAAGAATGACTCTGTCCGTATCATTGATGCTTTCAAAGCCTTCGCCGCTGCTCGTGAAGCATACCTCGACTATACCTACGATCCCGAGAAACAGCCGCACGATTCGACTTACTTTGTTTTCTGCGACGGTACGAAGAAGAGCGGTAAAGCAGTTGTTGACTCTGTGAAATTCACAGATCTTACTTATGAGGCTCTCGCCGACAGCACTTACGCCTACAGTACTGAAACTGGTGATCCTCTTGGTGGCATAAACGGTGCTATTGCCGCTATCGCAAGCCAGTTGCTGAATACTACGATTGGTTCCGCGATTAAAACTGCTTCTTCTGTTGCTGAATGGGATGTTCTCAATGATCCGGCCAATATCAATGCTGGCACTCCTGATTATAATGCGTTCTATACTCGTTATAAATATGTCGCTAAAGTTGGTGATACCCCCGCTCATATGGTGAACGCTGATGATACTCCGTATGAGTCCAAGGATCTGAAAGATGCCAAAGCCGCTGTTCTTGCTGCTGTTGCTTCTTACGTTGATGTTTACAACCAGTTCTGGGGTCTTGCTGATAGCAACTGCGGCGTAGTGAAAGATAGCAAGGGTAATCCTACTGGTTCTGATTTCGACGCCAACTTTAACGCTTATTTCACCGACAAGAAGCCTGCTACTCTTAAGAATGCCGAGAAAGCCGTTGCTGAACACGCTGATCTTCAGTACGATCCGATGAGCTACTCGCTTGCTACCTTCAAACCGTACAGCGACGAAGACAAGACTCCTATCGTGACCTTCACGGGTACGGCTGTTGATGAAACCCCTGCTGTTCTTGCTATCCTGACGGCTGTTGATCCGGCCGCTGCCGCTGCGCGCACGAACAACAACTTCTTCAAAGGCAACATGAGCGCATCTGTCCTTCTCGACAATAATGCTACTGCACCTGAACGTACTTCTGACCTTTACAAAGCCATGAAGGCCGAATACGACTACTGGGCTGCTACGACCGAGGTCGTTGTCAAAGATCTTGAGGTTATTAAGGCTTGGATCCAGGGTGTTGAGGATACCTTTGTCGCCGACGCTACCGTTGATGATGGTACTAAGGGCTACAACGATTGGAAGACCAAGTATGCCGATGCCAAGAAAGCTAAAGCTAAATACGATAAGTATGACGAAGCTCTCAAGGAGTTCACGGGTGTCGACGAAGACGGCGAAGCCCTCGGTATCGTCGGCCCTCTGACCGATCCTAGCGCCGCTACGATCCCTGGTCAGGAATTCGCTAACATCTCCAGCGTTCTGATGGCTCAGCTCGTAGAACCCGAAACCGTTTACGGTTACTATCCGGGCGAATGGAGCGAAGACCTCGGCGGAGCACAGCTCGCCGCTGCTCAGGAACTCTTCCCTGAATATCCTGAAAAGATCGCCGAATGGGACGAGACCATCAAGGATACCGAAGATGAACTCCTCCACTATGCTACCCTGATCCAGGCCGCCAAGAAGGCTTACTTCGCCACTGCCCAGATCGCTGACGAGAACGTCGACAACGCCGCCAACTGGGATCAGCTCGTTGAGAACTACAAGAAGGCTAACGAAAACTATCGCAAGCGTCTTGTCGGTATCATCGAGAAACTCCAGGGCGAAATCGAGACCCTCGAAGAGCGTATCGCCAAGTTCAACCAGGGTATCCCTCAGCTCGACATCGCTATCGCCGAGGCCGAGAAGGAACTCAAGGTCGAAACCGCTCGTCTCCAGGGTTACGAAGAGGCGCTTGCTTACGCAAAGGCTAACCTCGACAAACTGATGGAGTACATCAAGAGCCTCGACGCCAACTTCGTGGTTCCCGCTTTTGACCCTACGAAGATTATCTAATCTACCTGAATAATCCAACAACTAAAAGAACGTTTATAAAACGGACAATATGTTGAAAAGATTAAGCATACTTATCATGACGATCCTTCTGGTTGTGCCGGCAGTGGCACAACCGAAGGAGGGTTGTGAGTGTGTGT
>JAFYYO010000203.1 GCA_017557475.1 Bacteroidaceae bacterium | reverse complement strand
TTATTCTCGGCTTGTCCTCTCCGACTGCCAAGCAGCAGAAAGTGTTCAAGGAATATGGCATCGAGATTAACCAGGCATCTTTAGAGTCCGAAGGATTGACAAAGACGTTGCAGAGGCTCAAGGCAAGCGGAATCATGGAAGCATCCAATTCCGCTGAATTGCTTTCAGCTGTCTTTGGCCGTAGGTGTACGCCACAGGTTATGGCACTGGTAGGCAACATTGACAGGCTGGAAGAAAAGCTATTAACGCTTTCGGAAGCACAGGGAACAACCGAAAGGATGTTTGACCAGTCCTATAGTAATGTATCAAAGTCTGTCTTTGCCCTCCAGTCTGCATGGGAGGACTTCAAAATCTCTATTGGAGAGAGTTCTAATGGTGCATTGCTTGAGCCAATAGATGCAATGACAGCAGGTGTGAGGTTCCTTTCGCAGCACATCGGAGAGTTGGGTCACTTTATTCTGTCTCTGATAGCCTCTATCAGTTTCCTAAAGCTTGTCAATCATGCAAAGGCCTCATTTGAGACTATCCGCAATTCAGCAGTGCAGAATGCAGAGGAAGCATCTACTACTGTAAGGACACTCCAGCAACAGGAACTTACCTTGCGAAAGACAACAGCCTCACAGACGGTGGCGTTGGAGAACTCTACAGGAACAGAGCGGATGATGATTGAGGCAAAGCTGTTAGCAAACAAGCGAGAGTTGGCAGAGACGGAAAAGGCGTTAGCAAAAGCCAAAATCAATGAAATAAAGTTGTGGGAGCAGGCAGCAGCCGTCAACACTGGAAATGCTTGGAAGAGCGCAATGGCAGCGGCCACGATTGCCACACAGACGTTCTTCACAGCGGCCAAGACAATGGCAAAGACATTCGTGCTTACTGCTTTGTTCCAGTTGGCGTTTGAAGCACTCTACGGCCTAATGAACCTTATGAGTTCCGCGACGAAGGGGGACGGTGTGTTTGCGAAGTTGACATCAGCAGTAACCGACTTCATCAAGAAGGGCATAAACTGGCTCATTACGCAGGTCAAGGCTGTTGTGTCATGGTTCAAGGAGTTTATCGAGAACAGCCGTATCGCACAGGTTTGGCTTGTTGGCTTCAAAACACAGCTTCAAGTTATCGGAGCGACATTCCAGACGGTATGGACTATCTTCAAGACTGGAATCAAGCAGATATGGAACGCCTTTAAGGGGCTTATAAGCATAATTGGTGGTGTAGCCACAGCCCTTGAAGGTCTCTTCTCTCTCAACTGGGAGCAAATCAAGCGTGGTATCAAGCAGGTAGGAAATGCTGTTATTGACTTCGGAAAGGACACAATCGGCACCTTCAAGGATGCAAAGAATGAAATTGTGCAAAATGCGAAAGACGCATACAATGGTGTGACCGATGCAGTCAAGTCTGCTGCCAATAGCAAGGCTTTTGGTGGTGGAGGAAGTTCGGCATCTTCTGTAAGTCCGAAGCCGGAAACGGAATCTACGACACCAGACGAAGCCGTTGCTGAGGAAGCCGAGAGCGAAGGTGACAAGCCCAAGACCACCTATGCAGAGGACGCAAGGAAGGCAAAGCAGGATTGGGAAGATGCGAAGAAAGAATACCAGCGTATCATCAAGGACCAGAATGCAACCAGCGAGGACGTTCTCGCGGCTCGTAAGGCAATGGAAGATGCACAGAAGAGCTACGAGGACTTGACGGGCAACAAGACAAAGAGTGGCAGTAAGTCAGACAGCAAGCAGGACAACACCATTAAGAAGCAAGCAGAACTGGAGCGTAAGGCACTGGAGGAAGCGGAGCAGGCCATGCTTGACTTGTTGAAGGACACAGCGGCCAAACGTCGCGCCCAGCTTGAAAAGCAATATGATGATGAGATACGCAAGCTAAAGGTAAGGCTTGCCACAGAGAAGAACTTGACGGAAACGGCTAAAGAGGCCATACGTCAGACCATTATTGCAAAGGAGCAGAAGAAGAATGAGGAACTGGCGAAGCTCGATGAAGAAGAGTTGAAACGAGACATCGAGAACAGGCAGAAGCTCATCGCGTCCAGACTGGAGATTGCAAAGAAAGGCTCCGAGTATGAAATGAACCTCAAGAAGCAGCAGAATGAAGAAAAGCTGAAGCTTGACGAAATGGCCTTGCAGAAAGAGCAGGAGATAGCAATGGAGGATGCAAGGCAGAGAGTCGCTATTGCCGTTGAAGCCTACGGTGCAGAATCACAGGCAGCGTCGGATGCAAGATTGAGATTGCTTGAAATCGAAGCCGATTACGAAGACCGACTGATGAATATGCAGGAGGCAGCAAGGCAGAGGAATCTTGAACTTGAAGAACAATATCAGCAGCAGCTCATCGCGAACCGCCAGCAGGCTTTCCAGAACCAAATCATGGAGCTGGATATACAGAACCAGGAACGGTTATTGAAGGAGCAGGAAGATAGCGACCTATATCTTAATCAAGAACTCGGAAACCAGATGCTCCACTTGCAGGTTGTCACGCA
>JAFYYO010000202.1 GCA_017557475.1 Bacteroidaceae bacterium | reverse complement strand
TCTGCCAAAAGCTTCTCGTAAATGATATTCTCCGTAAAGCTCTTGTCCCAGAAAGCCTGCGTTATGAACAGCCCCGTGTCGCACACAAACATCTTGAATTGGTCTTTGTTCTTCGTTAGTCCCATACCCGCCTGTGGGTCGTTCACGTGGTAGCACATGTTTACCGTCTTGCTGTCTTCTAAGTCTTTCAGCAGTTCCGTCATTTTCTCTTCGTCCACCTTTCCTACGGCTGCATAAGGTACATATCGTATAGCGTTTCGACTTAACTGACCGGGTATGGAGCGGAACATGACTGATGCACGTCCTGAAGGGTCTATCTTCAGAAAGTCATCCTCATACAGTTTGAGAATGCGCCGCTTCACTTGGTCCACCTTACTGAAGTTATTGGTGTCAAGATAGGCATTAACAGCCTGCGGCATACCACCCACAAGCATATATAGCCGTAGGTTGCGTGCCATTTCCCTATGAGCCGGTCCAAGGGCGTGCTGCTGCTCCCAAAACTTGCGTAACAGCGGAACTGTTGCTTCGTCGCCCAATGCCCATCGGAACTCCTCAAAGTCCATTGGATTCATCTGAATCCTATCCTCTTCGCTTGGTATAGTTATGCCATCGGTATTTTTCTTGATGCTGATTAACGAACCCGTTTCAATGTAGTCGTAACGTCCGTCTTCTACCAGATATTTGATAGCTTGACGTGCCATTGGACACTTCTGCACCTCATCAAAGATGATGACAGATTTCCGTAGTTTCAGTGTCACATGATATGCCGTCTGGAGGTACAGGAACAGATAGTCTAGATCCATCAGGTCGTTGAACAAATCCTTGATGGCCTTCGATGCCTTGTTGAAGTCTATAAGCAAATATGATTCATATTCGTTTTTCGCGAAGGTCTCTACGATGGTCGACTTCCCGACACGCCTTGCGCCTTCAACAAGCAATGCACTCTTGCCGTCTGATTCCTGCTTCCAGTTCAGCAATTGAGCGTAAATCTTTCTTTTGAATAGTCTTTCTTCCATAAAGCCCTTTGTTTATGGCTGTCAAAACTGCGATTAAGCGAGGGCAATGATGTTAGCATCGATTGCCGAGCGTGAGCAGTTTCGCAGCATTTATGCTGCAAAGATAGTAAATAATTCCAATCCCCACAAACTATTTTCAAGAAAATACACCAATCCCCAATATTTTTTCATCATTAAAATTACCCAATCCCCACAAATTGTGCTTTCATTTGTTCCTATTTTCCAGTTCTTTCAATATTTCATCCTCTACATGGTTATGAGGGAGTTCACGCAAACGGCCACGTCGATCCATCAGGATATAGGTAGGCCAAACGGTGATATGGAAACGACGCTGCAGGGCATCCATCTGTTGCTCATTGACACGCAGATGTTCGCCGCGGATGCGGTTTCGGTAGTCTTGCCAGCGGTCGGCAGGCGAAGTATGGTCAGTTATATAGACAAAGGCGAGGTCGGGATGTTTCAGCTTTGTGTCTTTTTCCGGCTCCATCGCATTCATCGCCACAATGCAGCCATGACACCATGTGGCCCAGAAGTCGATGAGCACCACCTTGCCGCGATAACGACGCTGAAGATCTTCGAGCACGTCACTATACACATCGTGCTCTATTCCCTCCTGTGCGGCCTCCAACTGTTGACAAAGTTTGTGGAAATAAGGCATTTGCACACCGTTCATGGCACCCTCTGGCAGACTTCCATATAGTTCGATGTGGCGAGGATAGCCTTGCACGATGCGCATATCGTGGACGTAGTCGCAAGGATTGTCGCCCGATATGGCATCCCAGAATTTCGGAGTGGTGATGTGCGTCAGGTCGAGGCTGCGGAAGTAGGCACGATAGTTGGTGTTGGTGCCCAGTGAACGGAATCGGGCAATCTGTTCTTGGCTGAGGGGGCGGTTTTCCACATAGTTTCCGGGCGATGCTCCATCACGTCGTGCAGTCAGGAAGTCTTGCACCTGAGTATTATCCCACAGCCAGTTCTCGGTCCTTACGTCGTAGGCCAGTGCGCAGAACTGTTTGGCGCAGAGAGGCAGTCGCCCGTCTTCCATGACACGGCGTTTCAAATAGTCGCGCCAAGTCAGCATTCCTTCAGCATAGACAGGGGCCAGCGGTTGGTTCACAATCAGCTGCCGCTCGTAGTTCTCATCCCATCCAAAACCGTCGATAAAGGGCAGATAACGGTGAAGGGCTGTATTGAGGTCGGCATATCTTCCTTCGAACCAGAGGCACGGTTGCTTGTCGAAACCATACTCTTCAGTAATGACATGCCGCTCCAATTGCTCTGCCGTCAGTGTGTCCTTCTGACCGAAGCCATAATCCTTGGGCTGCATCTGCCACTCTCTGTGGCTACGGCTGGTCTGTGTCATACGTTCTATATCTACATATACGTCTGCCAATTCACCTGGCCATAAGTAGAAATGTTTGGAGAATCCATCGCCTATGCTGAGTGATGCCATGCTGGTGCCACGTTGCGGGAAACGGACGATAGCCAGTCCGTTCTCGTCAGTGAAGCCAGTATGGTTTTCAGCGATATATGGGAAGAAACTGCTTACAGCCAAGCACACAATCTTTGTGGAAGTCTTGTTAGCCTCCCAGTTAAGGATATGCACCCGTACCGTTGTGGTATCCATTTCAAACGATGGTTCCGGCAGCGGTGCCTCCATATTCATCTGGTAATTTTTTACGTATTCAGGCAATCCTGTTGGTATCTGCCCCTGCCCCGCCATTGCGACGAGGGCGAGCAGGGCGGTGATGATAGATTTCTTGTTCATTGTTCTATTCGTTTTATTTGTTGTTAAGTGCTTTCTCTATTTCCGTCTGCATCTTGCCGACGCCAGGGAAAACTGTGCTCTTGAACGTCATAAGACCTTGAGCATCGTAGATGGCATAGGTGGGGATGCCGTCCGACTCGTACTTGTCGAGGATGTAACGATACTGTTCGTCCGTCAGGTAGTAGTGATCCCCATCGATTTCCTTAATCATCTCCTGCCAAGTGGCGAGGGGCGAAGAGGGTGGTGAAAAATAGACAAACTGGATATTCTTGCCCTTCATCTCCTCCTTCATTGGTGCCATCAGCTTATGACCTTGACGGCAGGGACCGCACCACGTGGCCCAGATGTCAATGAGTACCGTCTTGCCCTTATAACGGTCGAGGATGGTCTGTAGGATGTTTTCAGGCGCTACGTCATCGTACTTCTGATAGAATACGTGCTCTGTGCTGGCCAGTTGCTGGGCGAGACGTTGCT
The DNA here is from genome assembly GCA_017557475.1 of Bacteroidaceae bacterium. Next base: position 1,418 of record JAFYYO010000202.1, on the reverse strand, counting down.
GCTCAGCCTGATAGTCTTTGATTACATTCTTGCAGTCCTCGCATTTCATGATTTCAAGGAAATAGTCCACCATGCTTTCATAGTCAGGCTTCATTAGAGTTTGCACACACTTCAACTCATTGTTATGAACGTTTTTCTTAAAGGCGTCCTTGTCATATATGCTCAATTCTGATTCCCAAAACACCAAACTACAAGGAGAATTCGGCTCATTGATATACTTCCAAGAATAGGCCTGTTCCTCTTCCGACATGGGGAGCAGGTCCTTGTTCTTCTCCATCTTCTCAAAGATGTTCTCTTGAGACATGACCACTCTTCCTTCTTCGTCCACATAATAATTGCTATAGTTCCATTTAAACTGGCGCGTCCACTCTACGAAATGACTTTCTGCCTCCATGCACAGCAGGTCTTTGGTCGCTGTGGTGTAGTTCGAGGCCTTAACATCGGCAACGCGCTGATTGAAGATGTCCGTCAGACATTGCAGGCGCTCTTCCTTTGTCTTACAATCCTTGACTTTGAGGTAGGTCTTTTCATCATCTTTGTATGTCGTAAACGCGTCGTAGGCTTTCTGCAAGTCCATGTTGGTCTTAGCCATATAGCCCTTAAATGCTACGAACGGACATTCATGGCCGTCTGTGACTTTCATCAGAATTTCAGTCTCCTGGCCTGGGGCGATGAGGATAGTGGGGAATGCCTTTATTTCATTGGGGTACGTGATATCCCAAATGCCAATGCGGACCTGACGAGGCAACCACAAGGGAATTTCTGCCGTTACTGTGCCGTCATCGGCAAAGGGGAATTCCTTATCGAAACGAGACTTGTAGCATAATGGCGTAAAGCCATGCACGAGGAACTCCTTTTTCATGTCAGACTTATAGCCCAGCAGTTTCACGTTGATGGTCGCTACTCCTTTGTTAATCTTAGCATCGGGTAGCGTCTCGTCCTGGGGGTATTGCACGTTCTGCCAGTCAGCGGGCAATTCAGTATTTGTCTGTGCCCGCCCCGCCATTACGACGAGGGCGAGCAGTGCGGTGATGATGATTTGCTTGATCATTGTACGTTTCTCTTATTTGTTTTCTTTAAAAATCTTCTGCAACTGCTGTTCGAGTTCCTCTACACTGTTTGGCACGGCGATGATGGTGCCGTCGCGGTCGATGAGGAATAGGGCACTGTTTTGAGTGCCGTGCTTATGGAATACGCCGAACTCATCGTCAAGGTCAACGAGACAGGGCCAGGGGAAGGCGTGACGCTCGATGGCCTTGCGCATGGCATCGGTGGACTTGAATTCGTGAGCAAGGCTGAACACGTTCAGACCACGATTGCGGTACTCGTTGTAGATGGGGATGATGTCGCAGGCGTCGCGGATGCAGGGCGAGCACCACGAGGCCCAGCAGATGACGAGCGTCAACTTATCCTTGTAG
>JAFYYO010000201.1 GCA_017557475.1 Bacteroidaceae bacterium | reverse complement strand
CTCTAATTTCTAATCCTTAATCCCTAATCCCTAATCCCTAATCTCTAATTTCTAATCCTTAATCCTTAATCCCTAATCCCTAATCCATACATTATAATGATAGGGCATTCTTCCCAATTGCTACTAAACATAATCACCATTATAACTTTAAAGGTAGAAGTCTTTTGTGAGGGCTTGGTAGGCTTCGCTACGAGTTCCATCTTCTGCCAGCAAACAAAGGTCATCAATTCTGTTGTCTGTTGTCTTTAGTCTGTTCTTGGATGCTTCAGCACCAAGACGCGCTTTTAATGCGCGGAGGTCCGAAAACTCCAGCAGCGCTCGTCTTGGAGGTTTGTTTGCTTTGGTTCGGACGATACAGCGGCTTACCAAGTGCAGGTTCTCGCTCAGGCAGAGGCTCACGATTTCTTTTGCGAGGTCGAACGGAATGATGACTGAAAAGGTTCCTTCGTCGGCCAAGAGCGACGCTACTTTCTTGATGAGTTGCGGAAATGGCAGACTCTTGTTGTTTCGAGCTAAAGCACGGCTTTTATCGTCCGGCAAAGTGTCCTCTGTAAAGAAAGGCGGATTGCAGAGAATGGCGTCGAAAGGCTTTTCCGGCTCGAACGTCAGGACATCCTGCAAAACGCACTCCACGCGGCTTTTGAAGGGACTTCCTGCTATATTCTCCTTCGCTTGAAGAACTGCCGATTCATCAACATCAATCCCCATCACTTCGGCTCCAGGATTCCTTTGTGCCGCCATTAAGGCGATAAGTCCTGTTCCTGTGCCGATATCCAGAATCCGTTTGCCCTCAACACATCCCCAAGCACCCAGCAAGACGCCATCAGTACCTACTTTCATGGCACATCGGTCGTGATGAATGCAGAACTGCTTGAAGCGAAAAATGTCTTTTGACATTTTGGATTAGGGATTAGGGATTAGAGATTAGGGCTTTGTTGTTTTTCGCCTTCGTTTTTCTATTCTTCTGCAAATTTACAATATTTAATTGTATGCGCGCACGAAGTTTGGCTTTTTTTTTGTACTTTTGCCGCGCTTTTAGTATACATTTACTATGTTTGAGTTTGAGAATAACAAGAAAACCTTTTCCTTTGTGGCTGAAGTTTCAGGCGAGACCGACAAACTGATGCATGCGAATCATGGTGGCGAAATGCCTGTCCTGATGCTTCGCGACAACATCTTCTTCCCTGGTACCGTTTCCCCTATTACCGTTGGCCGCAGACAAAGCATAAAGACCCTGAACAAGCTGGAGCGAACCGACGGATTGGTGGCACTTCTGACGCAGAAAGTCCCTGAGGTGGACAATCCGCAGCTTGAAGACCTCTACCCCATCGGCGTTGTGGCTAAGCTCGTTCACTCGATGAAGATGCCAGACGGAAGCTATAATGCTCTCTTTCAGGCGTTTAATCGTGTAGAGGTGCTGGAGGTTCATCAAGTTGCAGGAGGTTGCGAAGGAACCGTTGTGAACAAGACGGACGTCGTTCCCAACCGCCTCGAGATGACCGAATACAAGGCTATGCTGGCTTTGCTCAAGGAGCGGACAGGAAGGCTGATGAGCATCCTCGACGACATACCAGACGAGTTGACGCAATACATCAACAATATGGAGCCATCTACCTTCATGCTCAATACGATATGCAGCTACATGCCGCTCTCTATCGAGCAGAAGTATCAGCTCCTCTCCTGCCCTACCGAACTCGCTCGACTGCAGCAAGCCATCCAGTTTGCCAACAACATCATCGAGCTGATGCAACTCAAGCGCAAGATTGAGAACAAGACTCGAAGCGACCTCGACCAGCAACAAAGGGAGTACTTCCTTCGTCAGCAGGTTCAGAACATCCAAACAGAGCTGGGCGACAAAGACGAGTCGAGTGTCCGTCAGGAAGATGTCTCGAACCTCAGGGAAAAGGCCTCCAAGAAGCATTGGAGCAAGGAGATAGGCGATATCTTTGAAAAGGAAGTGTCGAAGTTGAACCGCATCAACATCCAGTCACCCGATTATAATGTGCAACTGCAGTATCTTCAGACAGTTGTGGGGCTTCCTTGGGACGAATGTACCAAAGACAATACCGATATCGTGAGGGCTGAGAAGAAGCTCAATCGCGACCATTATGGGATGGAAAAGGTGAAGGAACGCATCCTGGAACACCTCGCTGTCCTGAAGATGAGAAAAGACCGTCAAAGCCCCATCATCTGCCTTTATGGCCCTCCCGGAGTAGGCACGACGAGCCTCGGTAAGAGTATTGCAGAAGCACGTGGCAGGAAGTATGTTCGCGTCAGCCTGGGCGGACTTCACGACGAAAGCGAGATTCGCGGTCATCGTCGCACCTATATT
>JAFYYO010000200.1 GCA_017557475.1 Bacteroidaceae bacterium | reverse complement strand
TAAGGTGCATAGCTTCCGTCGGTTGCTTTCTTGGCAGCTTCGACAAGCTTGCTGTCTTCTTCACTCAATTCTGCCAGTTCATAGATGCGAACAATTGCTTCAATCTTGTGCTCTCTCATAAAAGAAACGTATAATTACGCCACAAAGTTAGGCTTTTTTTTCGTATTGTGGCAACTTTTGACTAATTTTGCGCCACTTAATTATGAAAAAACATATTCTTACCTTCCTATTCCTCCTGGTTTACCTCTTCTCGTGGGCACAAAGTACGAATCAGGCTTACTGGTCATACATCGACAGATACAAGGACTGGGCCATCGAGCAGATGAACCAGTATGGCATTCCTGCGAGCATCACTTTGGCTCAAGGTTTGCTCGAGAGCAACGCGGGAAGAAGCCGGCTTGCGACTGAAGCCAACAATCACTTCGGCATTAAGGTGGGCGGCTCTTGGACGGGACCTTATGTCATCCAGGCAGACGACAGACCTAACGACAGATTCCGCAAGTACAAGAGCGCAAGGGAGAGTTTCATCGACCACTCTAAGTTCTTGCAGCAAAGACGCTATCAAGGGCTCTTCCAACTCAGCAAAACTGACTACAAAGGATGGGCTCGAGGACTCAAAGCAGCTGGTTATGCCACCAATCCTGCCTATGCTGAAGCCCTGATTCGAGTCATCGAGATGTACAACCTCTATCAGTTCGATTCTGGCAAGTACAAATCATCCAGACAACAGACTACAGACGACGGGCAACAGACAACGGATGAGTTCTGGCAGAAACACATTGTCTATAAGGGAAACAAGAACTACTTCATCATCGTCGAGGTTGGCGACAATATGGCGACCATCAGCCAAAAGACAGGAGTGAGCCTCAAGAAACTCTACAACTACAACGACCTCCCTCGCGATTATGCCCCGACTGCAGGCGACCTCATCTACCTTCAGAAGAAACGTAAATGCGCCTCGAAGGAGTTCAAGAAGAACCCTATTCATATCGTAGAACCCAATCAAAGCCTCTTCGACATTGCCCAACTCTACGGCATCAGGCTGGAGTCGCTCTGCAAACTCAACGAGTGGGACGAACCCCATGCAGTTCAAGTCGGAGAGATACTTAGGATAAGATAAAAAACGACCCCAGTGATGATGCCAAACATAACACGTTAAGTTGGTCAACATAACACGTTATGATTGCAAACATAACACGTTATCTTTGCCAACGACACACGCGTCGTTTGAAAGAAGTACAAGACACATTAAAATATCAAGCATTAAGCAAACATGATAACGCTATCCAATATCGCCGTACAATTCGGCAAACGCGTTCTGTATAAGGACGTTAACATGAAGTTCACAAATGGCAACATCTATGGAGTCATCGGAGCTAATGGTGCAGGTAAATCAACCCTTCTGAAAGCCATCAGTGGTGAACTCGAGCCCTCGAAAGGCACAGTTGAACTCGGACCTGGTGAAAGGTTGAGCGTCCTCTCGCAGGATCACTTCCAATACGACCAGGAAACT
>JAFYYO010000199.1 GCA_017557475.1 Bacteroidaceae bacterium | reverse complement strand
GAAAAAGAAGTATCTTTGTAGTCGCAAAGCGACTAACGACAACCTCAATGACTCACTTGGTTCTGCCCACAGACGAAACGCGACGCCTCTCCTTCTATCTGGCAATGGAGGAATGGGCGGCTCGCAGTCTCAACGAGGGCGACAACCTGTTCTTCCTCTGGCAAGTGGAACCGACGGTCATCTTCGGCAGAAATCAGGTCATCGAAAACGAGGTGAACATCCCCTATTGCCGCGAACACGGCATCCAGTTCTACAGGCGCAAGAGCGGAGGCGGCTGCGTCTATGCGGACCGCTCGAACGTCATGATGAGCTACATCACTCGCTCCGACCAGGTGCAGACCACTTTCAAGGAGTACATGCAAATGGTGACGAAGATGCTCCAGGAACTCGGCTTGGAGGCGACCTCCACGCAAAACAACGACGTGCTCATCGGCGAGCGGAAGGTCTCGGGCAATGCCTTCTACCACATTCCTGGCCATAGTATCGTTCACGGCACAATGCTCTTTGACACAGACATGCGTCATATGCTCAACGCCATCACGCCGCCTCAGCAGAAGCTCGACAAGCATGGCGTGGAAAGTGTACGCCAACGCATCACCCTACTCAAGGAGCACACGAACATCAGCATCGAGGAATTCAAGCGGTTCGCCGTAGAAAAGCTCTGTGACAAAGAGTTCCTTCTGACCGAAGAAGACGTCAAGAACATCGAAACAATTGAACAAGAATACCTCGACCCAAACTTCATTTGGGGAGTTAAAGGAGTTAAGGAAACAACTACGACTGAATAATGGAGTTAAAGGAGTTAAAGGAGTTATCGCTCGCGATGCTCGCTGAGGAGTTAAAGACAATAGACTGGGGCGCTGCCAGAAGTATCGTCCTTAACTACTTTTACTCCCTTAACTCCTTTAACTCCCCCCGAAAAACAATTTTATACAATATATAATTATGGAAAAGAAAACGTGTCTCTATGACCGCCACGTGGCTCTCGGCGCACTCATGTCGCCCTTCGGCGGTTTCATCATGCCCATCCAGTACTCGAGCATCACAGACGAGCACAATGCCGTACGTCAGCATTGCGGCGTCTTCGACGTGAGTCACATGGGCGAAGTGCGCATCACAGGTCCTGATGCAGAGAAGTATGTTCAGCACATCTTCACGAATGATGTGGCTGGAGCACCAGTCGGACAAATCTACTACGGCATGATGCTCTATCCGAATGGCGGCACAGTCGACGACTTGCTGGTCTATAAGATGGGCGACAACGACTTCTTCCTCGTCATCAACGCCGCAAATATCGACAAGGATGTGGCTTGGATGAAGGAGCACACAACTGGCTTCGACATCAAACTCGACCACCAAAGCGACTTCTACGGACAGCTTGCAGTACAAGGTCCTGAAGCCGAAAAGGTCGTAGAGGAAGTGCTCGGAATCCCTTGCAGCGAGTTGAAATTCTATACGGCAAAGGTCGTGGGCGACATCATCATTAGCCGTACAGGTTATACCGGCGAGGATGGTTTCGAGATTTATGGTTCTCACGAGTTCACCCAGAAGTCTTGGGATAAGCTCATCGAAAGTGGTCGTTGCAAACCTTGCGGTCTCGGATGTCGCGACACACTTCGCTTCGAGGTCGGACTTCCCCTGTATGGCGACGAACTCAGCGCAGACATTTCTCCCGTTATGGCTGGTCTTTCGATGTTCTGCAAGCTGGATAAAGAGGAGTTCATCGGTAAGGAAGCCCTCGTCGAGCAGAAGGCAAACGGCGTCGCTCAAAAGCTTGTCGGCATCGAACTCGCAGACAAAGCGATTCCTCGTCACGGCTACGCTGTCCTGAACACCGAGGGCGAAGTGGTCGGCGAAGTCACGACGGGCTATCATTGCCTTAGCGTCGACAAGAGCGTCTGCATGGCTCTCGTCAAGACAGAGTTCGCCAAACTCGACACTCCGCTTGCCGTCCAGATCCGCAAGAAAGTGTTCGAAGGCAAAGTGGTCAAGAAGAAATTTTACGATAAACATTATAAAAAATAAACATTATTATGGCTAAATTTGAAGAAGGACTCCGTTACAGCGAGTCACACGAGTACATTCGCGTTGAAGGCGAATACGGTTACATTGGTATTTCGGACTATGCTCAGCACGCTCTCGGCAATGTGGTTTATGTCGATATGCCCGAAGTGGACGACGAAGTAACTGCAGGCGAGGAGTTTGGCGCCGTTGAAAGCGTAAAGGCAGCAAGTGACTTGATTTCTCCCGTAAGCGGCACAGTTGTTGAAGTCAACGAGGCTCTCGAGGACACACCCGAGATTCTGAACGAAGACGCCTTTGCCAACTGGATTATCAAGGTGCAGCTCTCCGACCCCTCGGAACTCGATGCCCTCATGGATGTAGAAGCCTATAAGGAACATTGCAAAGAGTAAAGTAGTCATGTTCAAGTACTTTCCACACACGGAAGAGGACTTGCAGGAGATGCTCAAGGCTACCGGCTCGAAGAGTGTTCACGACCTCTTTGCCGACATTCCTGAGGCTGCGCGGTTCAAGAGAGACTATGAACTGCCCGAAGCTCTCTCGGAAACCGACCTGCGACTCTTCTTCGAACAACTGACCGCACTTGGCAATACGCAGCAACTCGTCTGCTTTGCCGGTGCTGGATGCTACGACCACTATGCTCCAAGTGTAGTGCAAAACCTCATCCAACGCTCGGAGTTTCTGACTTCGTACACTCCTTATCAGGCCGAAATATCACAAGGCACGCTCCACTACATCTTCGAGTATCAGTCGATGATTGCAGAGCTGACGGGCATGGACATTGCCAACGCCTCGATGTACGATGGCGCAACGGCAACAGCAGAGGCAGCCATGATGGCTTGGGGCAATGCCAAGAAAGCAAATTGCGTCTTGGTGAGCGAGACGGTGGACCCAAAGGTTCGTCGCGTCGTAGAAACCTATGCGCACTTCCACGGCTTCCCCATCAAGCTCGTTCCTGCTGAGAATGGCGTCCTCAACCGCAGCGCCCTCGACAAAGAAATCGCAGAAGGCGGCGTTGCAGGACTCATCGTCCAGCAGCCCAACTACTTCGGCATCGTCGAGGATTACACAGGTATTGCCGACGCGATTCATGAGCAGAAGGGCATCTTCATTGTGAACGCCAATCCTTCCGACCTGGCTATTCTGAAGACTCCTGCTGAATGGGGAGCCGATGTGGCAGTAGGCGAAGGCCAGAGCCTCGGCATTCCGATGACCTTCGGAGGTCCTGGTGTGGGCTATATGGCCTGTACTGAGAAGCTTATGAGAAAACTTCCAGGACGTATCGTGGGACAGACACTCGACAATCGCGGCCAGCGTGCTTTCGTCTTGACACTGCAAGCTCGAGAGCAACACATACGTCGTCAGAAGGCAACCTCCAATATCTGTTCCAACCAGAGCCTCATGGCGTTGTACGTCACAATATACCTCAGCATCATGGGCAAAGAGGGTCTTCGTGAGGTGGCAGAGATGAGCTATGCCGGCGCACATAGTCTTCGCGACAAACTCATCGCGACAGGCAAGTTCAAGGAGACTTTCCCGGGACAGCCTTTCTTCAATGAGTTCTGCGTAGATTACGAGGGAGACCTCGATGCGCTCCTCGACGAATGTACCGCCAACGGCTATCTCGCTGGTGTGAAGGTCGGCGAAAAGACGCTCATGCTGGCTGTCACAGAACAGCGCTCAACGGAAGAGATCGACGAACTCGTCGAGATTATTCAGGAATTTAAGGAAGAGGAGGCAAAGGTATGAACAGGACATTATATGGAAACCTTATCTTCGAGTTGTCGAAGAAAGGACGCAAGGGTTACTCCCTTCCGCAGGATTATGACCGCACGCACACAACCGCAGAACTTCCCGCAGCACTTCGCCGCAAGGAAGCAGCAAGGTTGCCGGAATGCGATGAGCTGACTGTCGTGCGTCACTATACCAACCTCAGTCATAACAACTTCGGCGTGAACGACGGCTTCTATCCGCTCGGTTCATGCACCATGAAGTACAATCCCGTCATCAACGAAGAGATTGCCGGCATGAAGGCCTTCGCCGGATTGCATCCTTTGCAACCCGCCGTCACCTGCCAAGGTGCGCTGGAAGTGTATTATAATCTGCAGGAATCGCTTGCCGAGCTTGCCGGTTTGAAGGAATTCACCTTGAATCCCTGTGCCGGAGCACATGGCGAGTTGACGGGTTTGATGGTCATCCGCTCCTATCACGAAAGCCGAAAGGATGCCGCACGCACTAAGGTGTTGATTCCCGACTCTGCCCACGGCACCAATCCTGCCTCAGCTGCAGTCTGCGGACTCGAAGTCGTGGAGGTCAAGAGTCTTGCCGACGGAACCGTCGATGTCGAGCATCTTCGCGAACTTCTCAGTGAAATGGGAAGCGAGGTGGCAGCCATGATGATGACCAATCCCAATACGCTTGGCATCTTCGAACCGCGTGTCTTGGAGATTACGGAACTCGTTCATAAGGCTGGCGGCCTCATGTACTACGACGGAGCGAACCTCAATGCGCTGCTCGGCGAATGCCGTCCTGGCGATATGGGCTTTGACGTCATGCACATCAATCTGCACAAGACGTTCTCCACACCTCATGGCGGTGGCGGTCCTGGCAGCGGTCCAGTCGGCGTTCGCGAGGGTTTGGAGCAGTTCCTGCCTACCCCAAGAGTCAAGAAAGTCGTGGTCAATTACGACATTCCCGAAGACGGACCGACCGAATGGGAAGGCTTCATCGTCGATTGGGGCACAGACTCTTCACTCGGCAGCATCGGCAACTTCTTCGGAAACTTTGGTGTCATGCTGAAAGCCTACGCATATATCCTGTCGCTTGGAAGTGAGAACATCAAGGAGGTAGGACCTCTGGCAACCCTCAACGCCAACTATATTAAGGAAAGTTTGAAGGGCGACTACCTGCTTCCCATCAAGGGCTTGTGCAAGCACGAAGTGGTCTTCGACGGACTTGTGGACAAGACGACAGGCGTCACGACGATGGATGTCGCCAAGCGCTTGCTTGATTACGGCTACCACGCACCAACCATCTACTTCCCCCTACTCTTCCACGAGAGCCTCATGATTGAGCCTACCGAGAACGAGAGCAAGGAGACGATTGATGCCTTCATTGCCGTGATGCGCAAGATTGCCGAGGAAGCCAAGACAGATCCCGAGCTTGTGAAGGCTGCTCCTCACAATACTCCCATCGGTCGCGTCGATGATGTTCTGGCTGCGAAGCAACCCGTAACAACCTACTGGAAATCGTTGGAAAACAAATAGAAGAAGTTAAAGGAGTAAAGGGAGTTAAAGGAGTTAAAGACGATACTTGTGGCCGCTGCCCTATCTATTGTCCTTAACTCCCCAGCGCGACAGCGCGATAACTCCTTTAACTCCTTTAACTCCAGCAAAAAGAACACTATGAATTATACTTCAGACCTTATCATAATCGGTGCCGGACCTGGTGGTTACAAAGCCGCCGTCTATGCTGCAAAGCACGGACTCAAGGTCGTTATCTTCGAAGACGTCAATGTCGGCGGTACTTGTCTCAATGTTGGTTGCATACCGACGAAGACCTACGTACACTCTGCCACTTTTGCTGAAGCCATTGAAAGGCAGCAGCAAGTGGTGGAGGCACTGCGTGGAGGCGTCGAGACGCTGCTTTCTCATCCCAACATCACGCTGGTTCGAGAGAAAGGAGTCTTCATCGACGCACACACCGTGAGCGGCTACACGGCTCCCAACATCATCGTGGCAACGGGCAGTTCGCCTAAGATGTTGCCCATCCCAGGAGCCGATAGTCCGCAAGTCGTCGATTCTACTGGCTTGCTCGGGCTGAAGGAACGTCCCCAAAAGCTTTGCATCATCGGTGCAGGCGTCATTGGTATGGAGTTCGCGAGCGTCTTCCAACGCTTCGGTTCGGAAGTGACCGTCATCGAATATCTTAAGGAGTGCTTGCCTATGGTGGACAGCGACATCGCCAAACGCCTACGGAAACTCCTCGAGAAGCGCGGCATAACTTTCCGCATGAAGACAGCCGTACAAGATCTCTCGGAGATTGATGCCGACGTCATTCTTATGGCTACAGGTCGCAAGCCGAACGTATCGGCAGACTTCGCGAATGCAGGTTTCGACTTTGACGAGCGCAAGGGAGTTGCCGTCAACGAGCATTTCGAGACGACCGTGAAAGGCATTTACGCCATCGGCGACGTGAATAGTCGTCAGATGTTGGCTCATGCTGCGGAGATGCAGGGCATACATGTCGTGAATCGCATTCTCGGCATCGAGGACAAGATTCGTTTCGAGGTGATGCCTGCAGCCATATTCACAGAGCCGGAAGCCGCTTGTGTCGGACCGACGGAGGACCAGTTGAAGGAAGCCGGCACAGCGTTTGAGTGCCACAAAGCCTTCTATCGTGCCAACGGAAAGGCTCTCGCAATGAACGAGACGGAAGGTATGGTGAAGCTTTGCTGCGAGCCTGAGGAGGGAAAGCTACTCAGCGCTCACATCTTTGGAGCACATGCTGCCGACCTCGTACAAGAGGTGACCGCCTACATCACACTGGGTGCGACGCTCCGTCAGCTACGTGAAACCGTACACATTCACCCTACCCTTTCCGAGGTGCTCATTGAGGTGAACTGAAACGACTGCAGCGTCGTTGGCAAACGACACGTGTGTCGTTGAGGAACTTCACGTGTGTCGTTGGGCAACATCACGTGTGTCGTTTATAATAAGAGCGTGCTACGTTTTCTGACGCGGCACGCTCTTATTGCTTATTAGTCTTGCTGAGAAACTAAGTATCTCGCTTACAGAAGTTTCTTAGCCAGTTTGTCGAGCATGTCCTTCGTCATCTCGTCGAGGCCATACTGATGCTTCCAGTCCCACTCTTGACGTGCACAGCTGTCGTCCATCAGGTTGGGCCAAGACTCTGCTATCGATTGTTTCAAGGGATCGACATCATAGACCATCTCGAACTCCGGCTTGTACTTCTTGATGTTCTGGTATATCATTTCGGGATCGAAACTCATAGCGGCGATGTTGAAGCCGTTGCGATGCTTCAGACGCGTCGGGTCAGCCTCCATCAACATTGTAGCCGCGTGCAAGGCATCCGGCATATACATCATGTCCATGTGTGTTCCGGCCTTGATGGGACAAGTGAAGCGTTCACCACGAACAGCGTAGTAGTAGATATCAACTGCATAGTCGGTAGTGCCTCCGCCTGGAGGTGTGACGTAAGAGATGATGCCTGGGAAGCGAACACTGCGCGTATCGACACCATACTTATGGAAGTACCAGTCGCTCAGCAGTTCAGTCGTGACCTTCGACACGCCGTAGATTGTACGTGGACGCTGAATGGTGTCCTGGGGGGTCATATCGTGGGGCGTCTCCAATCCAAACGAGCCGATAGAGCTAGGAGTGAACACTGCGCACCCATTCTCGCGAGCAATCTCCAGGATGTTCCACAGGCCGTCGATGCCGATGTTCCAAGCCAGACGAGGCTTCGACTCTGCCACAACCGACAGGAGAGCCGCGAGGTTGTAGATGGTGTCGATGTTGTACTTCTTCACCGCATCAGCAATACTCTCTGCCTTAATCACGTCAGCAAGGGCACACGGACCACTTTCCAGGAGTTCGCCTTTCGGCTCTGCTCCAGGGATGTAGCCTGCCACAACATGTTCGTTACCGTAAATTCCTCTGAGATGCATCGTCAGCTCCGAACCAATCTGTCCAGTCGAGCCGATAATAAGAATATTTTTCATTCGTGATTTGTTAGTTTTATTTTTGCGAATGCAAAATTACAAAAATATATTCACAATACATCGCATACGATGTATAAATTATGTGAAATCATTCATCACCTTGCTTTTTTGTGTCAAAAGAGCTTTTTTGTTTGAAAGAAAAGCCGTATTTTTGCACCAATGAACGTGATGACAAAGAGACAAATTGCTTCGTGGGTGCTGCTGGCGATCTACGTGCCGATGCTCCTCTTTTCGTCGCTCCATATCCATGAAACATCGCAGGAAGGAGTGGCGGAATGTGCCGAGTGTGTCAGCCACCAATGCCACGGCCATCTGACACAGCTTTCAGATGGGTTGCACCAATGTGTGCTTTGTCAGATCCTCACGTTGACCTATGTGGCAACACCCATAGGAGCGCTGCTTTGTTATCAGCCGAAACGCAAGGTCATTTATGCCCAACTTCGTCAGCTGACTTGCCCGACGAACACGGGATTCATCAGTCTTCGTGCTCCCCCGACTGCTTAAGAGTGAAAAAGGCTAAGAGCTTTTTACATCTTTATTAATAATAACCAGACTGCCACACCTTGGTATGCGCAGCGGAGGACACATTATAATTCATCATACAACCCAATATGAAACACATTATTATATATATAAGTCTCTGCCTTTTGGCAGTTTCCCAACCTATTTTTGCACAACATGTGCACGAACACAGCGATTGTCTGGAAGATAGTATCAACCCCATGAAGGAAGCCATCCTGAGCGAAGTGACCGTTCAAGGCATTGCTGGCGTACAAAGACTCAAGGATGCGGCCTCTCCCTTCATGGTGGTCTCGCCCAAACAACTGCACGCTACTATTGGCACGAACATCGTCGATGCCGTCGGTCACCTGCCCGGTCTCTCCCAGATAAGTACGGGAACAGGCATCTCGAAGCCAGTCATCCGAGGTCTCGGCTACAATCGAGTTGTCGTCGTTGACCAGGGAATACGTCAGGAAGGACAGCAATGGGGCGACGAGCATGGACTCGAAGTCGACGAGGAAGGAGTGCATTCTGTGGAAGTTCTCAAAGGTCCGGCTTCTCTCATGTACGGCAGCGACGCCATCGCAGGTGTGATGATTCTGCATCCCGAGAACCCTCTTGAAGACGGCACGATGCAGGTAAAGGTCGGAAGCCAATACCAGACGAACAACGGACTCTACGATTATCGGGTCGGCTTTGCAGGCAACATCGACGGATGGCTCTGGAATTGGCACTTCCTCGACAAAGCCGCGCACTGCTACAAGAACAAGGTGGATGGCTATGTACCTGGCTCTTTCTTCAAGGAACGCGATGTTCAGGGCATGTTCGGAATCAACAGGAGCTGGGGACATTCCTGGCTTCGCTTCTCGAGAGTCAACTTCACGCCAGGCATCACAGAAGGCGAAATGGTGGGCGAAGACTTCGATGGAAAGAGCTATAGCATCGTTTCGCCTTTCCAAAAAGTGCTTCACACCAAGGCCGTCAGCGACAATGCCTGGTACTTTGGCGACGGCACGCTGAAGGCCATCATTGGTTATCAGCAGAACTATCGCCGCGAGTTCGAGGAGGAAGAGGAAGCCGAGTTGGCTATGCGACTGCATACCGTCAACTACGACATCAAGTACCTCCACACACTTCCTCACGACTGGAAGATTGCGACAGGCATCGGCGGCATGTGGCAAAGGAACATTAATCAGGGCGAAGAGTACCTCATCCCCGACCATCACCTCTTCGACATCGGCCTCTTCGCAACGGCTGAATGGCAATTGAAGAATTGGCATTTCTCCGGCGGAGCACGCTTCGACAACCGACACCTCAATACTTCCTCCCTCATTGAGGATGGCGAGCTGCGCTTCGAGGCCTTGAGCAAGAACTTCACAGGCGTAACTGGGAGCCTGGGTACAGTATGGAATGTGACCGACCATCTCAACCTTCGTCTGAATGCGGCTCGTGGCTTCCGAGCTCCTACGGTCAGCGAACTTTCCTCGAACGGCGTGCATGAAGGCAGCATACAATACGAGTTGGGCAATGGTGGACTCAAGCCTGAGAAGAGTATGCAACTTGATTTGGGACTCGACTATACGTCCCATTATGTCAATCTTCAAGCGTCGCTCTTCTCAAATTGGATTGACGACTACATCTTCCTCGCTCGCCTTCCCTATGAGACAGACGGCTATCGTACCTATCAATATCGTCAAGGAGATGCAAGGTTGATGGGCGGCGAGGTCTCGATTGACGTACATCCTTTCAATCCGCTCCACTTCGAGAATGCCTTCAGCTACGTTTGTGGCGTTCAACTTCATCAGCCGGAAGAAGCAAAGAACCTGCCCATGATGCCTGCTCCGAAGTGGACGAGCGACATTCGCTACGAGTTCCCGGACTTCGCAAAAGGACATTGCCGTCGCACTTTCCTTGCCTTCGGAATGGAATACAACCTGCGACAGAACCACTTCTATGCAGTCGATGAAACCGAGACGGCGACTCCAAGCTATGCCCTCTTCAACCTCTCTGCGGGCATGGACCTGCACATCTTCGGTCACAACTGCATCGAACTCACCCTTTCCTGCCAGAACCTATTGGACAAGAGCTATCAGCCGCACCTCTCCCGACTGAAGTATATCGACACGAGCAGCCCCACTGGAAGGCAAGGCATCTCAGCTATGGGCAGGAACTTCTGCTTCAAAGTCAGTGTTCCAATCGACATTCATTTGAAATAATTCCACGTTCGTAGCACACTTTTCATAGTTTTTTTGTAACTTTGCACAACGAATAACCTATTAACCTAACAACTTATATCTATGTACGGAAAGATGAAACAGCATCTCAGCCAGACGCTCACTGAGATTCGCGAAGCAGGTCTTTACAAAGAAGAGCGCCTCATCGAAAGTCCACAGAAAGCGGCTATCCAAGTAAAAGGAAAGGAAGTCTTGAACTTCTGTGCCAACAATTACCTCGGACTCTCCGACCATCCCCGCCTCATCGAGGGTGCCACGAAGATGATGCAGGAACGCGGCTTCGGCATGTCGAGCGTGCGCTTCATCTGCGGCACACAGGACATCCACAAGCAACTGGAAGCAGCCATCAGCGACTACTTCAAGACTGAGGATACCATCCTCTATGCTGCTTGCTTCGACGCCAACGGCGGTGTGTTCGAACCTCTCTTTACTGAAGAGGACGCCATCATCAGCGATGCCCTCAACCACGCCAGTATCATCGACGGTGTTCGCCTGTGCAAGGCAAAGCGCTATCGTTATGCCAACGCCAACATGGAAGAGCTGGAGAAGTGTCTGCAAGAGGCACAGGCACAGCGTTTCCGCATCATCGTGACCGACGGCGTGTTCTCAATGGACGGTAACGTCGCTCCTATGGACAAGATTTGCGACCTCGCAGAGAAGTACGACGCACTTGTAATGGTGGATGAAAGCCACTCTGCAGGTGTCGTTGGAAAGACTGGTCACGGCGTCAGCGAACTGACTGATACCTACGGACGCGTTGACATCTACACAGGCACGCTGGGCAAAGCCTTCGGCGGTGCACTTGGTGGCTTCACAACAGGCCGCAAGGAGATTATCGACTTGCTGCGTCAGCGCTCTCGTCCATACCTGTTCTCCAACTCTCTGGCACCTTGCATCATCGGCGCTTCGCTTGAGGTCTTCAAGATGCTCAAGGAGTCGAACGAGCTGCATGACCGTCTCGTGGAGAATGTCAATTACTTCCGCGACAAGATGATAGCTGCAGGTTTCGACATCAAGCCTACGCAGAGCGCCATCTGCGCAGTGATGCTCTACGACGCAAAACTCTCGCAGATCTTCGCCGCCAAGATGCAGGAGGAAGGCATCTATGTGACTGGTTTCTACTATCCTGTCGTTCCGAAGGGCGAGGCGCGCATCCGCGTTCAACTCTCCGCAGGACACAAGCGCGAGCACCTCGACAAGTGCATCGCTGCATTTATAAAGGTCGGCAAGGAGCTCGGCGTGTTGAAGTAACCTCTTAGTTATCAGACGAAAAGAGCCCTTCGCAATCGCATGATTGTGGAGGGCTCATTTTGTATCGGAAAACTAGGCAGGGCTAATTGCCAAACTAGACGTGGCTAATTCGCAAACTAGACAGGGCTAATTGACCAACTAGGCGTGCCTAGTTTTAAGACGTCATGTGGTTAGTAAATCTTAGTTGCCGTTCTCGGCAAGGAACTTGATGCGGACAAGTTTGATTTCTTCCTCGGTGTATTCGTCCTCGTCTTCAGCGAACTCGTCGAGCGCATCGTCGATGTTGTTGTCCTCTGCCTCGCGGAAGTAGTCGTAGATGTCTTGCATGTGGTCTGGATCCATGACCTCGCGGATGTAATAATCCAGGTTGAGCTTGGTTCCGCTGTCAACGATGCTGTAGATTTCGTCGAGCAGTTCGCTCAGGGTAAGCCCTTTGGTCTTGGCGATTTCCTCAAGGTCGACCTGACGGTCAACAGATTGCACGATGCTGATCTTGTCGGCGCTCTTGTTGGGAACGGTGCGTATGCGGAAGTCCTCGAAGCGGTCGATTTCGTTCTCCTCGCAGTAGCGAGCGATGAGTTGACAGAACTCGGCACCATAGCGGTTTGCCTTGCCTTCGCCCACACCCTTGATGTTCTTGAGTTCCTCTACTGTCGTGGGATACGACGTCGCCATATCCTCGAGCGACGGATCCTGGAAGATAACGTAAGGCGGCAAGTTCTTGCGGCGAGCCACATCGCGCCTGAGATCCTTGAGCATCGCGAAGAGCGTCTCGTCGAGCACAGATGTGCCTTCGCCTGCCACGTCGTTGAAGTCGTCGAACTCGCGGTCTTCCATGACGTAGAACTCTTCCGGAGCCTTCATGTAGTCGCGACCTTCCGGCGTGATACTAAGCAAGCCGTAGTTCTCGATGCCTTTCTCGATGTATCCTGAAATCATAGCCTGGCGGATGACAGCATTCCAATATGAAGCCTCATGCTCGTCTCCGCAACCGAAGCAGCTGAGCTGTTCGTGGCGATGAGCGATGACATCGTCGGTCTCGTTGCCCACGAGGATGTCGATGACGTGCCGTGTCTTGAAGCCTTCCTTGATGGCATTGATGACCTTGAGTACTTGCAAGAGCTCGCTCGTAGCCTTCACCCTTTCACGTGGATGCAGGCAGTTGTCGCACTTGCCACAGTTCTCGGGCTCGTACTCTTCTCCGAAATAATGCAGGAGGAACTTGCGTCGGCAGATGGAAGTCTCGGCATAGGCAGCCGTCTCCTGCAGAAGCTGACGACCGATATCCTGCTCTGCAACAGGCTTACCCTGCATGAACTTCTCCAGTTTGCGCAGGTCATGGGGCGAGAAGAACGTGAGACAAATGCCTTCACCGCCATCTCTTCCGGCTCGGCCAGTCTCCTGATAATAGCCCTCAAGGCTTTTGGGGATGTCGTAATGAATGACGTAACGCACGTCGGGCTTGTCGATGCCCATGCCGAAAGCAATGGTGGCAACGATGACGTCAATGCGCTCCATGAGGAAGTCATCCTGTGTCTCGGCTCTTTCCACCGACTCCATACCGGCATGGTAAGCGCGAGCCGGGATGTTATTGGTACGGAGCATCTCCGCCAACTCCTCAACACGGCGACGACTCAAGCAATAGATGATGCCGCTCTTGCCTTTGTTCTGAAGCACAAAACGCGTGATGTCCTTGTCCACATCCTTTGTCTTCGGACGGATTTCATAGTAGAGGTTCGGACGATTGAAAGAACTCTTGAACTCCGTTGCATCAGGGATACCGAGGTTCTTCTTGATGTCTGTACGCACCTTGTCGGTAGCCGTAGCCGTCAATGCGATGATGGGTGCCTTGCCGATCTGGTCGACTAGTGGCCGGATGTTGCGATACTCGGGACGAAAGTCGTGTCCCCATTCCGATATGCAATGCGCTTCGTCGACGGCATAGAACGATATCTTCGTGCCTTGGAGGAAACGGATGTTCTCCTCCTTTGTCAGCGACTCGGGAGCCACATACAACAGCTTCGTGCGACCAGCGGCGATGTCTTCCTTCGCTGCATCTATCTGTGCCTTGGTAAGAGAAGAGTTGAGATAGTGGGCGATGCCGTCGTCGGCAGTCTGCTGACGAATGGCATCCACCTGATTCTTCATAAGGGCGATGAGTGGAGAGACGACGATGGCCGTACCTTCACTCAAGAGTGCTGGCAACTGATAACAAAGGGATTTACCTCCGCCAGTAGGCATCAGGACAAAGGTATCCTTCCCTTCCATAAGGTTACGGATAATCGCTTCCTGATCTCCCTTGAAGGTGTCGAAGCCAAAGTAATGCTTCAGGTGCTCTGTCAGGTTAATCTCGTGCATTTAGGTGGTATTAGGAACAATGCTAAAGACAAAGATATATCTTTTTGCGCAAACCACCAAATGTTTTAAGAGAAATTATGACTTCGACAACTTCTCTTTTTGTAATTCGAGCTGTTCCTCAGCGTACTGACGTGTTATGGAAAGCGTCTTTTCGTCTTTCGATGGGGCGCTATACTGTGCCTCAATCATTATGCTTTCCATAATGCTGCGCAAACCGCGAGCGCCAAGCTTGTACTCTACGGCTTTGTCCACAATGAAATCCAACGCATCTTCCTCGAAAGAGAGCTTGATACCGTCCATTGCGAAGAGCTTTATCTGCTGCTTGACAAGCGAGTTCTTGGGCTCAGTCAGTATGCGACGTAAAGCCTCTCGATCCAAAGGATTGAGATAAGTCAGTACCGGCAAGCGGCCAATAATCTCGGGAATGAGGCCAAAACTCTTCAAGTCCTGTGGCACGATGTACTTCATCAAGTCCTTCGTGTCAATACGCTGCTGGTTCTGCACACTGTCATAACCAACCACATGAGTGTTCAGGCGCTGTGCTATCTTGCGCTCAATGCCGTCGAAAGCACCGCCACAAATAAAGAGGATGTTGCGTGTATCGACGTGTATGTAGTCCTGATCTGGGTGTTTGCGACCTCCCTTGGGTGGCACGTTGACGATAGAACCTTCGAGTAGCTTCAGGAGTCCCTGCTGTACGCCTTCGCCACTCACGTCTCTGGTGATGCTTGGATTGTCTTGTTTGCGAGCTATCTTGTCTATCTCGTCGATGAAGACGATGCCTCGTTCGGTTGCCGTAACATCGTAATCTGCCACCTGCAGCAACCTTGTCAGAATGCTCTCCACGTCTTCGCCTACATAGCCAGCCTCAGTGAAAATAGTGGCATCCACAATGGTGAAGGGCACCTTGAGCAGTTTTGCGATGGTGCGAGCCAGCAAGGTCTTGCCTGTGCCCGTCGCTCCGACCATGATGATGTTACTCTTTTCTATCTCCACACCATCGTCGTCCTTCTGAGCAAGACGCTTGTAATGGTTATAGACAGCAACCGACAAGTAGCGCTTCGCACTGTCTTGTCCGATGACGTACTGGTCGAGGAAAGCCTTGATGTCGCGAGGCTTGGGGATATCGTTCATGTCAAGACCTGCGGCGCCACCTGCCTTGAGACGAACCTCGCTGCCCATGTTCTCACGGACAATCTTCTCTGCCTGACGGACACACTCATCGCAGATGAAGCCGCTCATGCCTGTCAGCATCAAAGCCACCTCGTCTTCAGTGCGCCCACAGAAAGAGCAACGATTTTTCCTCTTGACTGTCATCTCTTTTCCCTATTCTCCTATCCTTAAGCCTCTTTGCGTGTCATCACACGGTCAATCATGCCGTACTCTTTGGCTTCCTGCGCCGTCATCCAATAGTCACGGTCGCTGTCTGCCCAAACCTTATCGAAGTCGGTGTGAGAATGTTCAGCAATGATTGTGTAGAGCTCCTTCTTGAGCTTCTGTATCTCGCGGGCAGTAATCTCGATGTCGCTTGCCTGTCCCTGCGCTCCACCCATCGGTTGATGAATCATAACACGGCTGTGCTTCAGGGCACTGCGCTTGCCTTCCTTACCTGCAACGAGCAATACGGCGGCCATGCTTGCAGCCATACCCGTGCAGATGGTAGCAACATCGCTGGCAACGAACTGCATCGTGTCGTAGATGCCAAGTCCTGCATGAACGCTTCCGCCTGGGCTGTTGATGTAGATACTGATGTCCTTGCCAGGGTCGGCACTATCCAAGAAAAGCAACTGTGCCTGCAGGGTGTTGGCAGTATAGTCGTCAATCTGTGTGCCGAGGAAGATGATGCGGTCCATCATCAAACGGCTGAAGACGTCCATCTGCGTGACGTTCAACTGACGCTCCTCAAGGATGTAAGGGTTGAGGTACTGATTTTGCATGCTGATGACGTCGTCGAGCACCATGCTATTCATTCCCAAGTGACGGGTAGCAAACTTACGAAATTCGTTGTCCATTACATTATATATAATAACGCGTATACGCGAGTGAGCTATTATTTCTCTTTCTCAGTGAGCTTGCGGAACTCTTCCATTGTGACTTCCTTAGTCTTCAGCGTTACCGCTTCCTTGGCCTTGGCTGCCATGAGGTTCTCGACGGTGCGTTCCACAAGACCTTGTGCCTGCTGCTCATTCTTGAGCATCTCGGCAGCGTAGTTGGTGACGGTCTCTTCCGGGAGGTTCATCATGCCATATTGTGCAAACTGTATGCGAGTGTAGCGCTTGGCTGTCTCAAGTACGTCTTCGTGCTGTACCTTCACCTCGAGCTGGTCGCAGATTTGCTCTTTAGCAAGGTGCCAAAGCAATTCGGGCAGGCTCTTTTCGAAGTTATCCTCAACGTACTCTTCACCTTTGTCTGCGTTGCGGAGCTTCATGAAACGCTTCAAGAGAGCTTCTGGGAAGTCAACCTTACCGACACGGTTCAAGACATACTCGCGCAGGTCCTGTGTAAACTGATACTCCGACTCGCTGTTGAAGTTCTTCTTGATGTCGTCGGCGATGAACTTGCGGAACTCTGCCTCGCTCTTCACCACGCCCTTGCCGAGCACTTGGTCAAAGAGTTCCTGGCTCACCTTTGCAGGCTCGAAGCGCATGATCTCGCTGATCTGGAAGCTGAAGTTCGACTTCATACCCTCTGCCTCTTCCTTTGTGATGTGCAGGAGGCTGGCGAGTTCTGTAGCGCTATCCTTGTAGGCCTTTGCAGGATTGAAGGTGATGACGTCACCAAGCTTTGCGCCCTCGAACTTTGCCTTCTCCTTGTTGTCCTTCATGTACTCGGGAAGCATGACTGCATCCTCGACTGTGATGCCGTCCTTGAGGGTGTTGTTCTTTGTGTTGAGCTGTGTGAGCGTACCCTTCACCATATCGCGAGCCTCGTAGCTCTCTGCCTTGACGTGCTGACCGCCACGCTGGCAGTAGCTCTGTACCTGCTGATCAACGATAGCATCATCAACCTTGACGTCATAGTAGGTGAGCTTGTCCTTCTTGCTGAGCTTGGCGTCGAACTCGGGAGCAAGAGCGATGTCGAAGGCGAAGGTGAAGTCGTCCTGTGTCTCGAAGTCCACCTGAGGAGTCTTCTCTTCGTTTGGAAGAGGCTCGGCAAGCATATTCACCTTGTTCTCGCGAATGTACTTGTTTACTTCTTCGCTGATGAGTTTATTGATTTCCTCTGCCTTTACTTCTGTGCCAAAGCGTTTCTGTATCAGAGATGCAGGCACTTTGCCAGGACGGAAACCTGGCAGGCTTGCCTTCTTACTGAAGTCCTTCAGGGCTGTCTTTACCTTATCCTCGTAGTCTTTCTTCTCGATGTTTAGGGTAAGCAGAGCGCTCACCTTGTCAACGTTTTCAAATGATATTTTCATCTATGTAATGGTTTAAATATTATCCTTTTCTGCTAAAGCGGGTGCAAAGGTACGAAATAATTTACAATGTACAATGTACAATGAGCAATTTATTTGAGCTTTTTCAAGCAGGAGTACCTTTCTGCTCCCCTTAGAGGGGGAGTCGGAGGGTATCTTTACTCGATAGGCATAATCGGACCACCATCGTCTGGGGTGAACTCCACATCAAGGATGGAGGCAATGGTGGCAGCGACCTGCTTGGTATAGAATGGGCCACTTTCGCCCAGTTCACCTTTTGCCTTGATGCCTTTGCCCCAGAGCATGAGCCAAGTAGCCTCGGAGCCCTTGGTGCCGCTGCCGTGATTCGCCCACTCGTCACCAAAGCCGCGTCCGTGGTCGCAAGTAACGAGATAGACGGTCTTGCCTTTGTAGAACTTGTCGGCTTCGCAGGCTTCGTAGATGTCGCGGATAAAGGCATCCGTACCTTTTGCTCCATCAAGGTAGAGGTCGTACTTTCGGGCATGTGCCCATTCGTCGCAGTCGCCATAAGAGATCCACATTACCTTTGGGTGATCTGCCAGCAGCGTCTCGAGAGCAAAGACGTAGGTAAAGGCATCGAAATGCTCGCTTCGCCAGTAGTGGGGCATGCCTTCGAGCATCCTTTCTGCCAGTTGCAAGCGAGGCGATTTGCTTTTTGCGACGCTCTGCTCATAGGACACACAGGCTGGGATATGCGCCTGTTCGTTGTGGATAGCATAACGTGTGGACTTCCACGAGCCATACATCACGACGCTTCCCTTGTAGCGAGGATCCTTGTTGGCTGCTTCCAGGACGTTGCCATGAGGATTGGCAACGGGGTCATTACTCGTGATAGCTTCATCCACCATTCCCGTCATCATCTCGCAGTAGCCTGGGTAAGAGATATTGGTCTTGTTGGCCACGAGCATCGTGCTGCTGAGGTTGCGGTTGCCTATAATGGTGCCTTGGGTAGCGATGGTGTTCCAGACGAAAGGCATCAAGACAGTTCGACGTTCTTCCTGTGTAGCTCGCCAATAGGTCCTGCGATACAGTTCTGTGTCGCGAACTTGCTTGGTGTCGGACAAAAGATTCTCTTCTGCTCCTTGGAAGACTTCCTGCCAACGAAGGCCGTCTATAGTGATGATGACCAGGCGTGTGTCCTTGTCGCCCTTTGCGAAAAGCAGCATGGGCATCAATGATAATAGGATAAGAATAAGGCGTTTCATTGCTAATTGTATGTCTAACTATCTGTGTTGAATTCTCCTTCTGTTTGATGATTCTGAACTAAGCACGCCTAGTTGCTCAACTAGGCACGTCTAGTTTGCGAATTAGGCACGTCTAGTTTGCCAACTAGCCACGCCTAGTTGGACGACTAGCCCTGTTATGCCTGTCCGACCTCCGCGCGTTGTTCCTCCATGCTCTGGAAGTCCTTGTAACGCAAGACGAAATTGCGGGTCAGGTACTTGTCGAGAACAACAGGGTTGACACTCAGTTCCTGAGGCGTTCCGTGGAAGAGAATCTGCCCCTCGAACAGGAGGTAAGCTCGGTCGGTGATGCAGAGGGTTTCCTCCACATTATGGTCCGTGATGAGAACACCTATGTTCCTTTGCTTTAGTTTCCACACGATGTACTGTATGTCCTCCACAGCTATCGGGTCGACGCCGGCAAAGGGTTCGTCGAGCATGATGAACTTCGGGTCGATGGCAAGGCAGCGAGCAATCTCCGTCCTGCGTCGTTCGCCACCACTCAAACGGTCTCCAATGTTCTTGCGAACCTTTTCGAGATGGAACTCTTGGATAAGACTTTCGAGCTTCTCGCGCTGAGCCTCGCGAGGCAAGTCCGTCATTTCCAAGACGCTGGCTATGTTGTCCTCGACGCTCATCTTACGGAACACGCTGGCCTCCTGCGCAAGATAACCGATGCCAAGGCGAGCACGCTTATAGACAGGAAGGTCGGTTATCTCCTCATCACCCAGGTAGATATGGCCGTCGTTGGGAAGAACGAGGCCTGTGGTCATGTAGAAAGAGGTCGTTTTGCCCGCTCCGTTAGGACCAAGCAAACCCACAATCTCGCCCTGATGAACGTCGAATGTGACGTTGTTCACAACGGTTCGCTTGCCATAAATCTTGACCAAACCTTCGCTTCTGAGCTGCAATTTATCCTGTTCTTCCATAATCTTTAATCTCTATTCACTAATCCGTTCGCCTGCTCCTCCTTGACTTTTCTCAGCAAATCGCTGGCAAAGATGAAGGAGTTGAGTTTTTCGTTGGTCGATCCCATTATCTCGTCCTTCGAACCTTCCCATTCCTTATGGCCGTCACAGATGAAGAGAATGCTCTCGCCAATGCCGAGTACGGAGTTCATGTCGTGCGTGTTGATGATGGTCGTCATGCCGTATTCGTGGGTAATACTGCTGATGAGGTCGTCGATAACGAGGCTTGTCTTGGGGTCAAGGCCTGAGTTCGGCTCGTCGCAGAACAGGTACTTCGGGTTAAGGGCAATCGCTCTGGCAATCGCCACTCGCTTCTGCATACCGCCGCTTATCTCGCCAGGCATCTTGTCTTCGGCACCTTTCAGGTTCACTCTCTCCAAACAGAAACGCGCTCGCTTCACTCTATCCGACTGGTTCATATCAGAGAACATATCCAACGGAAACATTACATTCTCCAAGACAGTCATGGAATCGAAGAGTGCAGCACTCTGGAAGATCATTCCCATCTCGCGCCTCATCATCACCCGCTCCTTTTTGTCCATCTTCACGAAGTCGCGTCCGTCGTAGAGAATCTGCCCCTTTGTAGGCGTAAAGAGCCCGACGATGTTCTTCATCAGCACAGTCTTACCGGAGCCCGACTGACCGATGATGAGGTTCGTCTGCCCGTCGCGGAAGGTCATGTTGATGTCCATGAGAATGTCTCTGTCATCAAAACTCTTGTATAGATGCTGGACTTCAATCATTTTACGACAACAATGACGTTAGGAATATATCTGAGAAGAGAATCAACATACTGCTCGACACGACAGCATTCGTGCTCGCTTTACCCACATCGAAACTGCCGCCCTCCACGAAGTAGCCGTAATACGAGGACACACTACTGATGATGAAGGCGAAGAAGATACTCTTGATGATGCTCATCCAGACGTACCACTGGTTGAAGCTATGCAAGAGGCCGATGGTCAAATCGTCAGGCGTGATGATGCCCGCGATGGCTGTGGCGTACGCTCCGACAAAGCCTGCCACGATGCTGAACACAACGAGGAAGGGCACCATCGTCATCATGGCCACCACTTTTGGTAGGATAAGGAAGGAGGCAGAGTTAACGCCCATAATCTCCAAGGCGTCAATCTGCTGCGTCACACGCATGGTGCCTATCTCGGAAGCAATGTTCGAGCCGACCTTTCCGGCAAGGATGAGACACATGATACTCGAGGAGAACTCAAGCAGCATAATCTCTCTGGTGGTGTAGCCGGTAGTGAAAGCCGGCATCCACGGGCTTTGAATGTTTAACTTTATCTGTATGCAGATGACTGCTCCAATGAAGAAGCTTATCAAAAGCACAATGCCAATGGAGTCGACACCAAGTGAGCCCATCTCACGGACATACTGCCGCATGAACATTCTCCACCTTTCGGGAATGCTCAGCACCCTGCCCATCAACTGCAGATAACGACCGAAAGCGGCCAACCACTTGGCGATAAACATAGCTCCTCTCTATTCTCTAATCCCTAATCTCTAATCCTCCTTCGGTGTTTCCATGCCGACAACTATACGGTTGCCGCTGCCGAAGATTTGCTTGGCAACTTGCTTGATGTCCTCGATGGTAATGCCCTGAACACACTCTTCATAGCCCGTCACGAAGTCCTGGTCGTAGCGTATCTTCGAGACAAGGCTGTTCATCCAGTATCCGTTGTCCTTCAGGCTTTCCTGATGAGAACGGAGCATGTACTCCTTTATCTTGCCGAGGTTCTCCTCAGAAGGACCTTGCTCCATCATCTGCTTGATGCCTTCGTTCACGACAGACGTCATAGCAATGCGCTTTTCGGGAGCCGTCGGCAGGACTATCTGCATGGTGGCAACCTCTTCAGGATAGTCGCTGAGGCCTCCGTTGACAGGCACGCCATAGGCTCCTCCTTCGTCCTCGCGAACGGTCTCCGTGTAGAGCATCGTCATGGCCTGCTGGAGCATATCGACAAGGATGTCGTTTCTGAGCGTTTCCTTCATGGGAGCATGATAGAGGAAGACGTTCAAGGAGTTCGGCGTATCCTGTTCTTTCGTGAAGTAGCACTCGCGTTCGCCCTTCGTCATGCGCTGGTCGATGACCTTGTACGCCTCCTTCTTGCCCTTTACAGGCAGTGCTCCGAGGTACTTTGCAAGCAGTGGAGCAACAGAATCGGCATTGACGTCGCCCACCATAAAGAACTCGAAGTCGGCTGCATTGGCAAAGCGTTCACGATACATCTCGAGCAAGCGGTCGTAATTGATGCGGTCGAGGTCGGCTTCCTTAAGACGCTTTGCACGCACATCATTATTGTAAACCACGCTTATGATGCTATCCTGGAGAGCAGTTTGCGGGTTGAGGTCCTGGTTCTTCAAGGCGTTGCGCGTGCGCTCTATCTGAGAAGTGAAGGCGTCATCATCGCGTCGAGGAGAGGTGAAGTTCAGGTAAACGAGCTGAAGCATCGTCTCTAAGTCCTTCTTCACGCAGTTGCCATCGATGCCTTCTGTACGGACGCCAACGTTGGCAGAAGCGCCTGCCTGTTTGCCTGCGAGTTTCTTGTTGAGGTCCACAGCTGAGAAGTTGCCCAAGCCTCCCTGACGAACAAGGCCGACGTTGCCAGAGTTGATGTACTCGTCGTTACTGTAAAGGCTATTTCCTCCCCAAGATGTTGCACGGAAGTTAATCTTGTTGGGACTGTAGTCGGTCTGCTTCACGTGAATCTTCATGCCGTTGCTCAAGGTGATGAGCTTCGCGCCATAGATGTCGTCGCTTATCTTCTTGACCTTCACTTTGCTCTTGAGTTCGGGCACAAGAGGCTCTGTGCTGACCTCTTCGGTAAAGGCTGCGATGTCTTCTGCATCGACTTCCGTCATAGCC
Source organism: Bacteroidaceae bacterium (assembly GCA_017557475.1). Next base: position 6,029 of record JAFYYO010000199.1, on the reverse strand, counting down.
TGAAGTACCTCCTGCTCTGTCGGACAAGCCAGTCCTTCCTTCTCTGGCATAAAGATGAGGACGGCACGATTCTCTTGAGGCAGTTCTGCAAGAGCCTGATTAATCATCGACAAAGGAAGGTTGGGCACAATCTGGTGCATCAATTGATGCATGTACTCGATGCCTGCTGCAGGAACATTATCAAGGAAGTGACGGACATAAGCATTGACGAAGGAAGTGTTCGTGCGCTTGTCGCGAGCCTCATAAGCAGCATCGATTTGCGAGAGATACTCGTCCTTGAAGCGCTGATACTCGCTTTCTGTGAAGCCATTCCTTGAAGCACGAAGCAACTCACGATAAGCTGTCTTGATACCTTCTGTGTAGCGGTTCTCCTTCATGCTGACATCAAGCGAAAGCGCGTTCTTTGTCTTTGCCACAACATATTCGCCAAAGCCGACGCTTGCACCTGAGAAGGGAGCGTCTGCCTGACGGGTAATCTCATTAAGACGCTCGTTTAGCATGCCTGAGATAGCATCCTGAACGAAGTCCTGAGCAACATAAACCATCGTTCCTCTCATTTCTCTGGGAAGAGGATCGTCCTTGAACATGATGGATGCCACCATGCCTGGAAACTCCTTGTCCTGACCGATAAAGACCAAAGGCTCCTGGTTGTCGGGCACAGGGAACTCTTCGCGAACAGCAGCATCGGCAGGAGCAGGAGCAATGTCGGCAAACATCGTCTGCAACTTCTGCTCGATAGCATTAGGATCTACATCGCCTACAATAACCAGAGCCTGCAGGTCTGGACGATACCACTTGCGGTAATAACTGCGAAGGGTCTCGTATGGGAAGTTCTTCACAACCTCCATCGTGCCGATAGGCATGCGGTTTGCGTACTTGCTGTCCTTGCAGATGGTAGGCAATGCAGCCTCGACAAGACGCAGTTGAGCACTGCGACGAACGCGCCATTCCTCTTCGATGACGCCTCTCTCCTTGTCGATTTCCTTGTCCTCGAGCAAGAGATCGTGGCTCCAGTCGTGCAGGATAAGGATACAGGAGTCAATGGCTCCAGGTGTCTCGACGTTGACGTGGTTGATGTTATAGACCGTCTCGTCGAAGGAAGTATAAGCGTTGAGGTTCTCACCGAACTTCACACCAATGCGCTCCAAGTATTGCTTCAGGGCATCACCAGGGAAGTGCGTCGTGCCATTGAAGCACATGTGCTCGAGGAAGTGAGCAAGGCCTCGCTGTTCTTCTTCCTCCTGCATTGAGCCGACGCGCTGAGCGATGTAAAAGTCGCAACGCTTTTCCGGCCACTCATTATGGCGGATGTAATAGGTAAGACCATTCTCGAGTTTGCCTGTCTTGACTGCTGGGTCAAGAGGAACTGGCGGCATTTGTTGTGCATTTACTGCTGATACCATAACGAGCATTAGCAGCAGAGTGATGAGTTTTTTCATATGTTATTTAATTTAGTATTTCATCTTCCAGCCTTTCTCCATTAGGATAAGAGGCAGTTCTATCTGCTCGCTTGTACTGTCGCTGAAGTTCAGTTGCAGCATCACATAAGCCGTACTATCCTCCAAAAGGCTGTCGCTTATGGCTTTGACCGACTTAAGGCGACGCATATCATCCTTTGTCATGAACTGAGCCGTCGCATCGACAAGCTGACTGCGGAAGTCCTCGGGCATATTCTCGGCACTTGCATATCCGTTGACGAAGCCTTTGTAGTTGCCCTTGATGAGCATCTTATAGTACTTCTCAGCAGCCTTTTGAGCAGCTTCATGCGTCATCTGACCTTTCGAGCAAGCAAGAAAGACAACGGACAACAGACAACAGACAACGACTTTCTTCATGCCTTTTACTTCTGCCTAACGAATACATTTATCGGACATCCGCTGAAGTCCCACCTTTCGCGAATCTTGTTTTCGAGGAATCTCTTGTAGGGTTCCTTGACATATTGCGGCAAGTTCGCGTAGAATACAAACGACGGAACGCGCGTGTCAGGAATCTGCATGCAGTACTTTATCTTGATGTACTTGCCCTTCATCGATGGTGGCGGATAAGCCTCGATGAGCGGCAGCATCTCCTCATTCAGTTTGTGCGTCGAGACTTTGCGTCGCCTATTCAGGAAGACATCCTTTGCCGTCTCGAGCACCTTGAAGATGCGTTGCTTCGTGAGGGCTGAGCCGAAAATGATGGGAAAGTCGGTGAAGGGAGCCATACGCTCACGAATAGCGTCCTCCATGGTCTTCATGACCTTCGTGTCTTTGTCGGGGACGAGGTCCCATTTGTTGACGACCACGACGATGCTCTTCTGGTTCTTCTGTATGATTTGGAAGATGTTGAGGTCTTGCGACTCGATGCCTCTGGTCGCATCAATCATGAGGATGCAGACGTCGCTGTTCTCTATGCTTCGAATAGAGCGCATTACGCTGTAGAACTCCAAGTCCTCGCTCACTCTGTTCTTACGGCGGATACCCGCAGTATCAACGAGATAGAAGTCGAAGCCGAACTTGTCGTAGCGCGTATAGATGCTATCTCTGGTCGTACCAGCAATGTCTGTCACGATATTTCGTTCCTCGCCGATAAAGGCATTGACGAGGCTCGACTTGCCTGCATTCGGGCGACCAACGACGGCGAAACGTGGGATGTCCTCGTCGGGAAGAGCATCGCTTTCCTTTGGGAACTTGCTGACTACGAGGTCGAGCAAGTCGCCTGTGCCGCTTCCAGTTGCAGCTGAGATGCATTGAGGCTCGCCAAGTCCGAGGGAATAAAACTCGGCAGCGAGGTAGGTCTCATTGTTGTCCATCTTGTTACAAACGAGCAGGACAGGCTTCTTCGAGCGGCGAAGGATGCTCGCAACATCCTCGTCGAGGTCTGTGACGCCGTTCTGGATATCAACCAGAAAGAGGATGACGTCGGCCTCATCGGTAGCGAGGGTGACTTGCTTGCGGATTTCTTCCTCGAAGATATCGTCGCTACCCACAACCCAACCACCAGTATCGATGACTGAGAACTCACGGTTGCCCCACTCGCATTTGCCGTACTGACGGTCGCGAGTCGTGCCTGCTTCCTCACTCACAATAGCATGACGGGTCTGCGTCAAGCGGTTGAAGAGGGTACTTTTGCCCACATTCGGACGACCCACTATGGCTACAATATTTGACATACTTTATCTATTTTGCGCGACAAAGGTACGAAAAATATTTTAGACTTATGTGAAAGAGTCCAGAAAAATCAGGCGTTTCCGAGAGTTCCGTCCATTGGAATGGGACCAGAAGGATTGTTGTTCTGCTGAGGAGTGCGCTTGAAGGCGATGTTGTTGCGCAGCATCTGACCTGGGTTAACGAGTGGCAGAATCTGTTTAGGAATGCCTGCTTCCTCGCTTCGAACTGCCATAATGCCGCGAGCACTTCCGATAGTGATGTCGGCCATGTGCTGAACCAGTCCTGCTGGCAGAACCCATTGGTCTTCATTGAGTTGATAGAGCGAGCTCCAACTGTCGCGAGTGAACTCGAAGACCGTTTGAACGCCTAAGATGAGCTGAGTGATGTCGTTCTTCTTGTACTCGAAGTTTGCGTTACAACGAACGATACGCTTGTCGGTTTCGCAGTTGAACTGAAGCTGATTGTTGATTTGCATCTCACCTTCAGGCCATTCATTTGCGAGGTTGACGAACTGTAGCTGACGGACATCCATCAGCCTGAATTGAATCTGAATCTGTTTTTGTTGTTGTGCCATTTGTGTTATTTTTGTTGATTTGTTAAGTTCTTGATTATCAATAGGCGTACTATGTCGAAAAAGTTAACGTGGATAAATTGCAAACATAACGTGTTATGTTAACGATTATAACGTGTTATGTTGGCAAAGATAACGTGTTATGTTTCGCAACTACACTGGGATCGTTTATTTCTTTGTCTTGATGGTCATCGCATTTAAGTAGTAGAACTGGTTCGGACTGGTGTTGTACGAGCCTGGCATTACCGTTATTGTCACTTGTCCGTCAGCAGTTGGGCGAACATGTTTCACTACCGCCGTTTCCTTAGAATTATTGGCAGATTGGATATCGTCGGCCTCGATGTCTTCGCCCTGAACGATGAAACTCGTCTGACGGAAGTCCTGAGATTTGTCGCGAGAGGAGAAGAAAGTGAACTCGTACTTGAGCTGCGGATTGAGATGACTCAGGCGAATTGTGGCATTCTGTCGAGGTCCTCCGCCTCCAAATTTACCTGTAGTGTAGCCCCAAAGCGCGGACTGAGAGACTTCGGAAGGCATCAACATCTTGGTCGTCGTATAGGTCGCTCCATTCTTGTTCGAGCCTCCAAACTCGCCAGTAAAGGTCACGAGAATGCCTGTCGGATTCATATTGCTGTCCAAAATGCTGGTGTGAGTGCGGATGGAGGGCGTGATATCGTTCCAAGTAGGGTCGTCGGTATGCTCGCCTCCGAAGTTGAGCTTCACCAAGCCTGTCGGCACAATATTGTTGACGGCAGGGAAACCCTCCTGACTGAGGACGGTCTGTTTGAAAGGACGCGCAACTGCCTCGTGCGCAGCCACTTGACAAGTATGTGCTGCAAGGAAGTCGACGCCCTCGGGCCGATAGCCGAAACCGACTGGCGAAATGCCCGTAATCGTCTCGAACCAAGCACAAGCCGCCGTATATCTGCCCATTTTGAGATCCAGATGATAGCCGTCGCGATTCATATTGTCGCCAAGGTAAGTGGTTCGCGCATTCTGTATTGCAGTCCCGCTTGGCACCATAAAGCTGAACTCAGGATGCGTCTGAAGGGCATACTTAACTGCCTGACAGATACTGTCATACATGACTTCTTGGCGATTTCCATAGTTCGCGAAACCTCCATGAGTGCTGTCGTGCGAGTAAGCCCACGTCTGATGATAGCCATAACGGGCATTCGGATTTGTCTGCAGACCTTGAGTGTACCCAATGAGATAGGTCAGGTAAGGCTCAAACGTGGCTGTGAGACCCGACTCCTGACTCACTTGTTGGAAGGTAATGTAGCCCCAAGGCTCGTCAGTTATAATGCTTTCAAGCGAGGAACGAGGCCTGTTTGAGCGCCTTCCATTCACAACTTTGCGATACTCGAAAGTGTTGTTCGCCTCCGTAACATCTATCCAATGTGACTGAAAACCTTGACCTCCTCGATAAGCATTACCTATAATCATCTTCACGCCTGCCTCGTTTGCCAACTCCCAAAGATACTGCTCGACTGCATCCTGAGAGAAGCTGTTGCCGATAGCAAGCACGCGAACGATATCGTCTTGAACAAGCGAATCAGTTGGAACTGCATCTTGTGCTTGAACATTAAGACAGAACAAGAGGACCAAAGACCCCCCGACCCCCTTTAGGGGGAGAAATCGTAGCAATCTGTTTATTATTTTGTATTTACTCATTTTGAGTTAGGTATTCCCCCTAAAGGGGGTTAGGGGGTCAACACTTTATTGTATTCGTCGCTATCCAGAACCTGCAAAGCTCTTTCGATACAAGGGTCGCCAACGAGTTGTTGCTTAGCTCCGCCTTTCTGGAAATAGTAGCGATGCACGATTTCATCGCAGAGATAAGGCTCCACTTGCTTGCGGAAACGCAGCAAATCGGCCTTTACATCGTAGGTCAGCTTCGCTTCGAGAGCATCAAGTTCGGCTTTCGTCGCCTCCTGATAACCTTCTCGTTTAATCACATCTCTAAGCACCTTCAGCACATCCTTTGCTGGCTTTCCTGCCTCGAAACCACTTGCACTTATGCTATCAGCAAAGGCCGCATAATCCTCATCACTCAGCTTGAACTCACCAGCAGGGGCAATAGTCGGATGACCAGCGCAGTAGGAAGTCACCCAATCGAAGAACTCGTCGCTTGCCACAAGCTCGGATATCATGGAAGGAAGGCTGTCTGGCTTAACCTCGATATCAGGCTTGATGCCGCCTCCATCGCGAACTTCTCGGCCTCCTGCAGTATGGAAAAGGTTCGTCAGACTGTCGGGAACTGTGCCTGCAGAACCGTCTGCATTGAGGTGACGATAGTCGTAAGCCTG
>JAFYYO010000021.1 GCA_017557475.1 Bacteroidaceae bacterium | reverse complement strand
GATCCGACTGTGATGACGCATCTCAACTATGCGTTTGGGCATGTGAATGAGCAGTTCAACGGTGTCCGCATCGACAACGAACAGCGGCTTCGAGAACTGGTCAGCTTGAAGCAAAAACAGCCCAAGTTGCGCGTCATGCTGAGCATCGGAGGCTGGGGAAGCGGACGTTTCAGCGAGATGGCGGCTGACGAAGCAAACCGAAAAGCCTTCTGTGCCGATTGTCGAAGAGTTTGTAATGAGTTCGGGCTCGACGGCATCGACATCGATTGGGAGTATCCCACTCAGACGAGTGCCGGCATCAGTGCTTCTCCAAACGACACAGAGAACTTCACTCTGCTGATGCGCGAACTTCGACAGGCTCTGGGAAAGAAGCTCTTGCTGACGTTCGCGAGCATCGGAACTGCGCAGTTCGTTGACTACAAAAGCTGCATTCAGTACCTCGACTTCGTCAACGTGATGGCCTACGACATGGGCGGTGCCCCCAAGCATCATGCAGCCCTCTATCGCTCGAAGAAGCACGTCTTTTGGAACTGTGCCTCTGAATGCGTCGTAGCCCATCGCAAGGCAGGAGTGCCCGCTGATAAGATTGTGTTGGGAATGCCTTTCTATGGTAGAGGCAAGGAAAACGAGTATATGAAGTATCGTGACCTCGGCAAGCAGACGCTCAAAAAGAAGTGGGACGATATTGCAAAGGCTCCATATCTGGCCGACGAAAAGGGCGAGTTGGCGATAGGCTATGAAGATCCGCGCTCTATTGCCACGAAGTGTGCCTACATTAAAGAGCAAGGTTTGCGAGGTGCGATGTATTGGGAATATGCCGACGACAATGAGCAAGGCGACCTGCAACGGGCCGTTTGGCAAGGTGTCCTGCAAAACGATAAGGATAAAGGCAAGGCGACTCAAAAGGCGACAAAGCGTTTGGCAGCTGTCCTTGCTGAAAATTATAAGCGGGAAGACATTACGCCTGACAGTTTCTTCCACGATTGGCGCAACCTCAAGGCTGAGATGCTTGCCGAGAAGAACCCGACGGCTCAGGCCATCTATCGTGCTGCGATGGCTCATCTGCTCTGCAATAATGCCTGGCGTTCGCAACAATACGACAGTAAAACTAAGAGTCATCCTGACAGTATTCAAGAGTGGAGTCGATCGGAATACTACAAGCGGGCAGCCAATCTCTATGCCCAATCCATGCAAGACCTCGAGGCTCTTCATGCCATCAAACTGCCCGACTCGAGACCTTTGACAGAAGACGGTAAGGACGACGGTATCTTTGGAAACGACTTGCTTCATGTCGTATGGCAAGCTTATAAGCAGGACCTCTCTTCTTCGGAAACGCAAGGCTTCGCTCCTACTTATGGCAACATTATTGATGTCTATCGTCGTCATGGCCTCCGCGAAGCGACCTTGATGCTCCGACTCGACTCTTTTTATGAAAAGGATAAGCGTGAAGGAGAGGAAGATTTCTTGCTTCGTTTGCGGGATGAATATGCCGACCTTCCAGCTTGCGCAGAGGTTTATTTGCGACTGGCCAACCTTCAGGGAAAGGATGTTCAGGAAAGATATGATTTGCTGGAAGCGGCTTTGAAGCATTATCCCAAGTGTAGGCAGGCAAATCAGATAAAGAACCGCCTCATTTCATTGCGTCATCCTCAATTGTCCTGCAGGTTCCACGAGGTAATCTATCCCAATAAGGACTACAACATCCCACTCAAAATCAAGAATATGCAGACGGGAAACATCGCCATGTATCGTTTGCCCCTTGATTTCGAATTCAGTGATGTAGAAAAGGATGGTACGGAGATAGAGCAGGTTCGTCGTAGTGGCACGCTCGTCGAGACTTTGCCCATCGACATGACTGGCGTGGAGGCTCTTAAGGTAAAGAACGATACGCTGAAGTGGCATTCTCCGAGTTTTGGCCGTTATGCCTTAGTCGTTGACGGCACGACAAAGGAGAAACTGGAGGACTATGAACCTCGAATCAATCTGTTCACCGTGTCGGCACTCACTTTCATGTCAGTCGCTTTGCCAGATAACAGGCAGCGCGTCATGGTGACCGACGCATTAAGCGGCGAACCACAACAAGGCGTCAAAGTCGACTTCTATAAACGAGAGAGGCAAGAATACGCTTTGCTCGAGGAAAAGACGACAGACAGCCGGGGCATCGCAGAGATTGTCTTTGACGGGAACAGGAGTTATCTTTATGTGGAGTTATCTAGAGGCGAGGACAATGCATCCGAGAAGGAAAGCCTCGGATGGCGTTCTTATTATGACAAGGACGACAAGCTCGCGCACCATCTCAAAATATATACCGACCGCAGCATCTATCGTCCAGGACAAATGGTCTATGTAGGTGGTATCGCTTACACCCAAAGTCACGACCAAGCTCCACAAGTCGAAGCAGGTGCAGAGTTCGAGCTTGTGCTTTATGACGCCAATAGTCAGGAGGTCGTGAAGCACAAATTGAAGACCGACGAGTTTGGTACTTTACAGGACAGCTTGCAACTTCCGAAGTCGGGCTTGCCTGGTCAATATCAGATTCATGTTGGGAATGAGTACCACGATATCCGTGTTGAGGAATATCGCAGGCCAACCTTCCAAGTGGAATTTGACGAGGCTCCTGCCATCACTTTGCCTGTCGATAGCATCACTCTCATAGGTTGTGCTTTGACTTACAGCCAATGGCCTGTCGCGAATGCCCGTGTCACAGGTACTTACTATTGGCAGCAAAGCTGGTGGTACAAGCGTAATAGTTTAAGCGAGACGCACAGCATCGATACCCTCTATACTGACGAAGAAGGCAAGTTCAGCATCACTGTTCCTGTCTCGAAGGAACTTTCGAAGGAAGACTTGCGATGGGGACAGACGCTTCGTCTCTCGGTTGATGTGCTTAGTCCTGAAGGTGAGACACAGCAAGGTAGCAGTCGTGTGACGCTTTGCAGCACGCCGCTTCGCATGAGTGGAAACGTTCCGGAACAAGAGAACCGCGAGTCCCTTAAGCCTTGGCGCTTTGACCTCTATTCGAGTAACGACAAGCCTGTTCAGGGCGACGTGCTTTGTATGCTCACGCAAGACGGCAAGGAAGTCAAGAACTTCTTCGTTCCTGCAGGTCGGGACACCATTCCCGAAGTGCTTCGGACCCTGCCATCTGGTAAGTATGACCTTTATGCGAAGGCTAACGTCAAAGGCGATACGGCATCTTTCAAAGCGTCGTTCACCATCTTCTCCATCACCGACAAGCGTCTCATAGGCAAGCATGACTTGTGGCTTTACACGCCTTGCGATACCATTTCGGCTGAGCGTCCTGCCCGTTTCCAAGTGGGAACGACGTTGCCAGAGGCTTGGATCTACTGCATCATGACTGGCGAGGAGGGCATGGTTCGCGATACGATTCTGCATCTCTCGGACGAGGCGATGATGTTCGAAGTGCCTTATGAGGAACGATTCCGCCATCATCTTCAAGTCACGCTGATGCTTATAAATGAAGGCAAATGCTGGGATAGTTCATTGGACTTCAAGCAGGAGCAGCCCGACACACGACTCAGGATGCGTTGGGACACGTTCCGCGACCAGTTGCAACCTGGGCAAAAGGAGACTTGGAAACTCACTTTGACGCGACCTGACGGCAAGCCTGCTTCGGCAAACGTCATGCTTGGAATGTTCGATGCTTCGCTCGACGCACTCGCCTATTATGGCATGAGCTTATATGTTGACCGCACATGCTATCGTAATAGGTCGCTTCTTGTTCACAGCTACGAGTGGTTTAATACGTCTAGTTCTGCAGGACTTAGCCTGAAGCCTCACTTCCTTCCTGTCGAAGACTATGACTTTGGATGTTGGAACGAAGAGTTCTTCTCGGGCGCGCCTGTGACAAGAGGCGTCAAGAGCACACGCTTGGGATCAAACAGATTAGAGGAAAGAGTCTATAATATGGTGGCTCCTCCGGCTCGCGAATATGCAGGTGCCGTCCAGAAGTTCAATATGAAAGATGTGGATGGACTTGGGTTCGAGTCAGTCGACCAAGCCTTAGAGGGGCGGATTGCAGGGCTTGATATCGTCCAGAACTCAGCTGCTTTGGGCAAGACAACCATGCGTCTGCGTGGACTTAGCACTCCGGAAGAAGAGGAAGAAGTGGTTGAAGCTGATGAGACGGCATATGTCCGCTCCAATCTTTCCGAGCTTGCCTTCTTCTATCCGCAGCTCCGAACAGACAGTAAGGGGCAGACTTCCATTGACTTCACCTTGCCTGAAGGACTTACTTCATGGCATCTCGAGGGTTTGGCTCACACGAAAGACATGATGACGACACGTTGGAAAGAGACCATCGTGGCGAAGAAAGAGCTGATGGCAGAGCTGACGTTGCCTCGCTTCTTGCGTAATGGGGACGAAGCCATGCTGATTGCTTCCATCCGAAATGCCTCGGATAAGCGACAGAAAGGCGAAGCCATCTTGGATGTTTATTGTGCTGAAGATAAGTGGGGAGTCAAGCGAATGAAGGTGAAGTTCGACATTGAGCCGGGCAAAGAGGCTGTCTATGAGATGCCTTTAACTGCAACGCTCGAGCATCCTGTCCTTGCCGTTCAATGGATTGCGAAAGCCAAAGACAGTAGTGATGGCGAGGTGCGTTACCTGCCGGTCCTCTCCGATATGCAGAACGTGACAGAGACAAAGACTTATATGCTCAAGGGAGATACGACGCTTACTTTGAATCTCGAGCGTCTCTTTGCTGGCGGCAATCCGAAAGCAGTCAATAAGACCTTGACAATTGAACATGTTTCTGAGCCTATCACACTTGCTTTGCAGGCCTTGCCTTCCTTGACGGCTCCAACTCGAAATGACGTTCTTTCGGTTGCCTCTGCCTATTATGGCGGAAGTGTCGCCTACCATCTTGCCCACAAATATGAGGGTTTGCGAACTGTCGTCGAGTGTTGGGCAAATGAAGAGAACTCGCAGGCTTTGGAGAGTCCGCTCGTCAAGAACCAGCAGTTGGCAGATATCCTGCTCAACGAAACGCCGTGGATGGTGGAAGCCAAGCAGCAGAAAGCCAATCGCCAACGCATTTTGACCCTCTTCAACGAAATGGAGCAAGAGCAAAGACGAATGACGATGCTTTCCGCTCTCTCTGCCCGTCAACACTCGGATGGCTCGTTTGGTTGGTTCCCAGGCATGAGCGGAAATGTTTGGATGACGACTGAAGTAGCCACACTTCTTGTGCGTCTTGGTGCGATTAAGGACGGCATCTTGTCCGTCCCAGAACGTCAAATTCTCGACAAAGCGATGTCTTACCTCGAGAAAGAGATGCATGAATCGGTTGAAAACCTTCGCAAAGAGAAGAAGCCAACCTTGTCTCTCTCCCAACTTCGCTACCTATATATATATATAATGTATGGGGAAAAGGGCAACGACGACACAAAATATTTGCTCTCACTCCTGAAGAAACAGGCTGAAGACCTTGATAGAGAGCCTCGAGCAATTGCGGCAATCGTTCTGAAGAAGGCTGATGAAGAGAAGAAGGCACAAGCCCTTATGCCTCGCATTCACGAGTTGCTCCGCCATTCAGACGGTATGTATCTGGCTTATCCAAGTGGTAGCTTTACGAGCATCGACAGGAAGGTCGAGACGCATGTCAACTTGATGGAGGCCGTTCAAACAGTTGAGCCGAAAGAGACAGACTTACTTGCAGGGATGGCAGAATGGCTTATCTTGCAGAAGAGAATGCAGGAATGGGAGCGTCCTATTCAGTCTGCCGATGCCGTTTACGCTTTGCTTCAGAGCGACTTCCACAGCCAAGAAGGAACTTGGAACGGCTCTGTTACTTACGACAACCAGACTCGTAAGTTGCAGAAGCCAGATGTTTCCTACGGATATGTTCGCGAGCAAGCGGAGCAAATCAACAAGGCAAAGGAACTTGTAATTAAGCAAAGCAATAATAAGAACGGTCTTTCTTGGGGAGCCGTCTATGCTCAGTACCAATTGCCAGCTTCTGAAGTTGAGGCTAATCGCGAGGGTATGACCATTCGCAGAGAAGTCGAAGGGCAGAACAACCTGTTGCGTGAGGGAGACAGAGTCCATATTCGATACACGATTACAGCAGATAAGGATTACGAATATGTCTGCCTTCGTGCTCCCAGACCTGCAGCTGCGGAACCTGCTCAGCAGCTTTCGGGCTATCGTTGGCAAAGTGGAATCGGCTATTATCAGGCGATGCATGATGCCAGCACAGAGTACTTCATGGACCGCTTGCCTCGAGGAACGTATGTCATCGAAGAGGATTGGATCTTGACTCGAAACGGTAACTACCTACTCCCTCCAGCTCGCTTGACTTGCCTTTATGCACCTGAGTTCCAGTCGCAAACTGCAGGAGAGAAGTTCAAAGTGAAGTAAATCGGAAAACACGACACGCCTAGTTCGCCAACTAGGTGTGTCTAGTTTGGCAACTAGGCATGTTTAATTCGCCAACTAGGCGTGTCTAGTTTGGCAACATAACGTGTTACGATTGCAATCATAACGTGTTATGATGACCAACATAACGTGTTATGTTTTCAAAGTACACGTGGATAGTTTTGTGAGGCTTCACGATATTTCCTATGAAATGCTTGCAGATTACAGATAATTATATTATCTTTGCAGCAGTTTATTACAGGATACATGATTTCTTTCTACCTATGAAAGCAGGAAAGATATTGCTGATGCTTGCTTTGCTGACAAGCATGCTGAGTGCCGAAGCACAGGTCGTGGAGCGCACTTTCTACATCGACTACGGTCAGAACAATGTGGCTAATCAGGGCTACAAGACTGTCGGAGCCGACAAGAACGGACACTTTTGGAACAACATCTTCGGCAAAGGAACGGCTGCTCCCGATAAAGCCTATCCGCAAACCATCAGCCTCGTTGCTTCGGACAATACAGCTACCGACTACAAACTGCAGCTCTCGTCACGTTTCTCGACCAACGGCTACACGAATGGCGGCTTGCAGAATCCGTCAGAATCCTTGCTTGGCGACCTTGCTATCGAGAGTGCCACACAGGATTATATCTTCCTGGAAGGCGGTCAGGACTATGGCGTCATCCACTTCAAGGGACTCGACCTCAGCAAAGGTTACAGGTTCTATATGTTCGGCTCGCGAACGGCGACGGAAACAAGGGCAGCCAATTTCGACCTGACTGGCGAGAACTGTTGGCGCGAGGAAATGGTGATGTCGGGCTCTGCGATAGGTAATGGAGGTTATAATGGCAACAACAATAATGTCCTGACATCAGACATTATCTTCCCCGATAAGAGCGGCAACATCGACCTCACCATCATCAAGAAGACATCGGGCATCATGGTCTATCTCAACTGCATGAAGATAGAGGAGGTTTCAGGCGTGGAGCGTCCCAACCAAGAACTCGCTCTT
>JAFYYO010000198.1 GCA_017557475.1 Bacteroidaceae bacterium | reverse complement strand
CGTCAGCACATTTCCAACCTCTCTACAGAGAACGAATCGCTCTCCGATAAAGTCGCCATCGCAAGTCAACTCGACGCAACAGGCATCTATGCTGAGGGCAGAAACAAGAAGGGAAAGGCTGCGAAGAAGATTGCGGATGTCAAGAAGTTCGTGATTGGTTTCACGATTGCCCGTAATGTCACGACCTCGACTGGCATTCGAAGCATCTATGTTCGCATCACAACTCCGACTGGAGACGTGCTTTCGAAGGGCGGAACATTTGCCTACGAGAATCGCCAACTCGAGTACAGTATCCGCAAGGACATCGAATATACTGGCGAGGAGCAAAGTGTAACGGTATATTGGGATGTGGCTGAAGCCTTGAGCGCAGGTACTTATCGCGTTGACATCTTTGCTGACGGTCACAATATAGGCACGACGCATTTCTCATTTGATAAGTAGATGAGCAAGGGAAAGCTTGCCAAATTTGCCGAAATGGCCGAGAATCCGCTTGTGGTGGAATGCCCGATGGCAGCCACTATGCAAGAGGAGTTCCCGCTTCGAGGCAAGTGGAACGAGGCGTTCTTCCACAACGAGAACCCCATCGTCCTTGAACTCGGCTGCGGTCGAGGCGAATATACTGTCGGACTTGGGAAGCAGACGCCAGACAAGAACTTCATCGGCGTCGACATCAAAGGCGCGCGAATGTGGACGGGAGCAAAGGAGGCGTTGCAGACAGGCATGAAGAATGTAGGCTTCCTTCGCACGAATATCGAGTTCATCCAGCGTTTCTTTGCCCCAAACGAAGTCAGCGAAATCTGGCTCACCTTCTCGGACCCTCAGATGAAGAAAGTCACGAAGCGACTCACAAGTACCTATTTCTTAGAGCGATACAGGCAGTTCCTCGAGGACGGAGGACTCGTTCATCTCAAGACCGACTCCAATTTTCTCTTCACTTATACTGAGGAGTTGCTGAAGGCGAATGGTATTGAAGCGCTTCTTTCTACTCGTAATCTTTATGGTTCCTCCCCCTCTAGGGGGGAGACAGAGGGGGTCCGGGGGGCCGCTTCTTCTATCCAAACCTACTACGAAAGCATGTGGCGAGCTCGCGGCATCGACATCAAGTACCTTTGTTTCAAGCTTCATCAAGGCTCGCCACTTGTAGAGCCAGAAGTTGAGATACCGCTCGACGAATACCGCTCCTACAGCCGCGAAAAGCGAAGTGGCTGCGAGAAGCATCAATAGACTCGTGGGTCGAGGGAAAACTACTCTCGTGTAGTTGGCAAACATAACACGTTATGATTGCCAACATAACACGTTATGATGCCCAACATAACACGTTATGTTTTGCAACTTCACAGGGGTTCTTTTTTAACGACCTTTGGTGTCTGAACTTTTTTAAGGTTTTTTATGGCGAAGATATTTGTGGGGTTAGAGAAAAGTTCGTATCTTTGACCTACGGTCGAAATTACTCCCACTCGGAAATAAAAATAAAAAAACTTTCGTTTTTATTTTGTATTTCGCTCGCTTATTCGTAACTTTGTAGGCGAAACGAGACATCCCGAAAGGGCTTTAAACTCTTGAACTTTTAACCTTTTAATCTGTTAATGTTATGGCAAAGTATGTTTGTGATGTATGCGGATGGGTGTATGATTCCGAGTTCGGACTGCCCGAAGCCGGCATAGAACCCGGCACTCCTTGGACTGAGGTGCCTAAAGACTTCGAATGCCCGCTGTGCGGAGTCGGCAAAGACCATTTTGCTCGTGAGTAGATTCCCCAGCATCGGCTCTGCTGCGGAGCTGATGAATCTTATCGACGAGATTGGCTTCTTGCCCTTGCTGGATAGCGGTATTTATGGCTTCTCGGCAGAAGAGATTGTCGATGAGGATTGTCGCTATGTGGTCTTTTCTGATGGCGGTTGGGACTGGCCGCTGTGGAAGTGGAAAGGTCAGATAGTGACCGAGATGCCTTGCTTCTACGGAAAGTTCTTCAACAAGAAAGCGGGCTTCATCAGCAAAGCGTGGTGGCCCGACTTCTGTAACTACCGAAGAAGCAAGTTTCCCCAGCCCGAGAGCGACTCGATAGAAGGCTCTATCCTCGATACGCTCAGGACAACTGGCAGCCTTATCACTCGTCAGTTGAGGCAGGCTTGCGGTTTCAACGGGAAAGGTATGCGCTCGAAGTTCGACGGATACATCACCCGATTGGAAATGGCGACTCGAATCGTCACGGAAGATTTCGTGTATCCCAGGGACAAACGGGGTAGGGAATACGGCTGGGGTTGGTCGTTGCTGAACACCCCAGAAGCGCTTTATGGCAAGGAGGCTTGTGCGTGCGAACGCTCTCCGGAAGCCTCTTTCGAGAGAATCGTCAGCCAGCTCAAGAAGATTCTGCCTTTCGCAACTGAAAGAGAGATACTGAAGCTTGTAGGATGACAAGTTCTTCGTCAAACCAGATGACCAGCAAGAATCGACAGTATATCGCTATCGACCTCAAGTCGTTCTATGCCAGCGTAGAATGCGTGGAACGAGGTCTCGATCCGCTTACCGCAAGACTTGTGGTCGCAGACGAAAGCAGAACGGAGAAGACCATTTGTCTCGCCGTCTCTCCAGCCTTGAAGAAGCTGGGCATTCCAGGTAGAGCGCGACTCTTCGAAGTGTATCAAAAGGCCCGAGGCATCGACTTTATCATTGTTCCGCCGCGAATGGCGAAGTACATCGAGGTGAGTTGCAAGGTCTATGATGTCTACCTGAAATACATTGCGCCTGAGGATATCCACGTTTATAGCATAGATGAAGTCTTCATGGATGTCACGGATTATCTGGCGACTTACAAGAAGACGGCTCACGAATTGGCCATAACCATCATTCGAGATGTGCTGAAACAGACGGGTATCACTGCAACTGCTGGCATCGGCACGAATATGTATCTCGCCAAAGTGGCGATGGATATTGTGGCCAAGAAGATGCCTGCGGACAAGGACGGCGTTCGCATTGCCGAGCTGGATGAGATGTCGTATCGGCAGAAACTCTGGGATCATCGTCCTCTTACGGACTTTTGGCGAGTGGGGCGAGGCATTGCTGAGCGGCTCTCTCAATACGGCCTTGACACGATGGGAAAAGTGGCCAGGCAGTCGGTTGACAATGAGGATCTGCTCTACAAACTCTTTGGAGTGAATGCCGAGCTGCTCATAGATCACGCTTGGGGCTGGGAGCCTTGCACCATCGACCTCGTTAAAGCTTATCGACCAGAGACCAATTCGATGAGTAGCGGGCAGGTCTTGACGGAACCTTATACTTTCGAAAAGGCAAGAAACGTTGTGATGGAGATGGCCGATGCCATGAGCCTCGAACTCGTGGAAAAGCGTCTTGTGACCGATCAACTGGTACTCACTATCAGTTATGACCGCGAAAGTCTGACAAGACCGGAAATAGCGTCAAAGTATCAAGGCGAAATCGTGATGGATCATTACGGCAGACCTGTGCCCAAACATGCTCACGGAACTGCCAATCTGGCCAGTCACAGCTCCTCGAGCAAAGAGATAATCGATGCGGTCATGCGTCTGTACGACAAGATTGTTAATAAGGACCTTCTCATCCGTCGCTTGAATTTATCGACGAATCATATCATTGAAGAAATCCTCCCTCCTCGGGGGAAGGTTGGAGGGGGGCTTCAGCTCGACCTTTTTACCGATTACGAGGCCATCGAAAAGGCGAAGCAGACCAAGCAAAAAGAGCGGGCAAAGGAGCGCAGAATGCAAGAAGCTCTTATCAATATCAAACACAAATTCGGCAAGAACTCCATCCTGAAAGGTACGAGTTATGCAGAAGGCGCTACCGCAAAAGAACGCAACAAGCAGATAGGAGGGCACAAGGCTTAGTTAAGAATGTAGAGTTTATAGATTAGAGTTGTTGCTTATGAATGAAGCTTACGAAGACATAATTAAACTGCCTCACCATGTTTCCAAGAAGCATCCGCAAATGTCGATGCTTCAGCGAGCTGCGCAGTTTGCTCCCTTTGCTGCCCTTACTGGTCACGATGAAGCCATCGAGGAAACGGCCAACAAGCATGAAGTGAAATAGAAGTATGCTGTTATGTGTTCTGCTTAGGACAGGAAATTAGAGTTCTACAGCAGCCCAACCATAGTCTTGATAGCACTTTACTTGCAAGTCGTGCTTCTGGATGTATTGCTGCAGTTGCTCCTTGCGAACGGCTTCGCGAACATCCTGATTGGCGTGCATGTTCTGGTAGATGTCGTAGTGGTCGGCAAAGATGCGCTTGGCACTTGCCTCGTTGCCAGCTCCGTCTTCTGTCTGCTCGAAACGCTTCACTTGCAACTTGTCGCCGTCTTTTGCGATATCCATGCAGCCTGAGTGGTTGCCTCCAGAAACTGTCTTGAGCGTATCACCCACGATGTCATAGTTGAACACCCAGAAATCGCCCCACACCTTAACCTGTTCTGGGCTGTTCTCTTCTGTCGCGACAATCATCAAAACGGGTATGCTGATGTCTCCCTGCAAATAGCTTGAGCCAATCTTCTCTACGAGATAATCGCTTATTGTTTGCCGCAGAGCCTCTTCCTTTCGCCAGATGGCAATGTAGTTGACGCAGTCCTGCTTGTGCTCGTCAAAGTCCGACATAAGCCATTTACCATCGACCTTCTCCATATAAAGCCTGTGCTTTTCAATGTCTTCATCGCATAAGGAACCATCTTCCCATTTCTGACGCACATTGATAATGGCAATGGCATGAGTCTTGTCCTTCAGCTCAACTGTATCTACCTCGTAGTCTGCTATTGTGCCGCCATTACCTGTAACAAAATAGTGAAGCCATTCGTGGTCCATCGCCTCGTGTTCTGGGAGGTTGAACATCGTATCGAGCAAGGCATAGAAGTCCTCTGTCATATAGTCCTTCGACCTTTCAAGCAGTTCGTGGTCGGGGATGTACTGGCAAAGCTCGTAAGCAATGCTGTTCAGGTCTTCGCTGGTCTTATGGCAAGAAGCAAAGAAGAATGAAAGAATGAAGAAATGAAGAATGAGAAAAGACTTGCGTATCACGGTTATTCGAAGTTGAAGGTTAGGACAATCATCTTGCTGTGACCGCCGTTGACGGCTCTGGTGTACTTCAGCAGAGTGCCGTCGATGAGGTCGCTTCTGTCCTTTTGGATGATGTCCATCAAGCCGAAGCAGAACTTGAGTTCAGGAATCAACTTGAAGTAAGGCAGATAGATGTCGCAGCCCATTCCGACTTCCAGATAGATGTCGAAAGGCTT
>JAFYYO010000197.1 GCA_017557475.1 Bacteroidaceae bacterium | reverse complement strand
TGATGAATATGCCTGTGCAGCCTAATAAGGCAATTGTCGGCAAGAATGCTTTCGCTCATAGTAGCGGCATTCATCAGGATGGCGTGCTCAAGAATGCTTCGACTTACGAGATTATGAATCCGAAAGATGTGGGCATCGATGATAACGCTATTGTGCTGACTGCAAGAAGCGGCAGAGCTGCCTTGAAACATCGCTTGAGCGTGAACGGTGTAGATATTGACGGAGAACGTTTGGATAAGGTTTATCAGGACTTCCTTGCCCTTGCCGACAAGAAGAAGGAGGTAACGGATGACGATATCCTCGTTTTGGCAGGAGCAGATCGTTCGGCTTCGCATAATGTCAAGCTCGACTATCTGCAAGTCACGACAGGTAAGGGCGTTCGCAGCGTCGCAAGCATCGGTCTTATCATCGGAGGTGAGAAGTTCGAGAGTGCAGCTTCAGGTAATGGTCCCGTCGATGCAGCCATCAATGCCTTGAAGAACATCATCAAGCGCAAGATGTTGCTTCGCGAATTCACCATCCAAGCCATCTCGAAGGGAAGCGACGACATGGGTAAAGTGCACATGCAGGTGGAATACGACGGCCGCGTTTACTACGGCTTCGGTGCAAACACAGACATCGTGACAGCTTCGGTGGAAGCTTATATCGATTGTATAAATAAGTTTAAATAAATGAAGACTTTATTTGACAAGATTTGGGACGCTCATGTTGTGCAAAACGTTGAGGATGGCCCGACACAACTCTATATTGACCGCCTGTATGCGCATGAGGTGACGAGTCCGCAAGCTTTCGACACACTTCGCGACAAAGGCATCAAGGCTTTCCGCCCTGAGCAAATCTTTGCTATGCCCGATCACAACACGCCGAGCGACCAACAAGACCACATCGACGATCCGATCGGACGCAAGCAGGTTGAGACGCTTGCAAAGAACTGTGCTGAGTTCGGCATCCGTCACTTTGCGATGGGAACGAAGGATAACGGCATTATTCACGTCGTTGGTCCCGAGAAGGCGCTTTCTTTGCCTGGAATGACGATTGTTTGCGGCGACTCGCATACAAGCACTCATGGGGCTGTAGGCGCTATTGCGATGGGTATCGGAACGAGCGAAGTTGCTCAAGTGCTCGCTTCTCAATGCATTCTTCAGAGTAAGCCCAAGACGATGCGAATCAACATCGAGGGCGAGCTTCAGAAGGGCGTTACGGCTAAGGACGTTGCCCTTTACATCATGGCTCAAATGACGACAAGCGGAGCAACAGGTTATGCCGTGGAATATGCAGGCAGCACGATTCGCAATATGTCGATGGAAGGCCGCCTCACGCTCTCGAACCTCTCGATTGAGATGGGAAGCCGTGCTGGCATTATTGCTCCCGACGAAACGACTTTCGCTTATCTGAAAGGTCGCGAGTATGCACCGAAAGGTGAGGCTTGGGATAAGGCTGTCGAGGAGTGGAAGAAGCTCAAGAGCGACGATGATGCCGTCTTCGACAAGGAAGTAACTTACCGTGCAGAAGATATTAAGCCTCGCATCACTTACGGCACAAATCCCGGAGCAGGTATCGCTATTGACGAGTGTATTCCTACGCTTGAGAGCATTCCCGAAGCAGACAAGGCGCAGTTCCTTGCTCAACTCGATTATATGCAGTTCAAACCTGGACAGAAACTCGAAGGGACGCCTGTAGATTATTGTTTCTTAGGCGCTTGTACGAATGGTCGCATCGAGGACTTCCGCGCCTTTGCTTCAGTGGTGAAGGGCAAGAAGAAGGCTGAGAATGTGGTGGCTTGGCTTGTTCCGGGCAGTTGGTTGGTTCGTCAGCAAATCATCGACGAAGGTATCGACAAGGTGCTTGAGGAGGCTGGTTTTGAACTCCGTTTGCCTTCCTGCTCAAGTTGTCTTGCTATGAATCCTGATAAGGTTCCCGCAGGTAAGCTCTCCATCTCGACGAGCAACCGCAACTTCGTCGGTCGTCAAGGCCCAGGCGCAAGAACCGTCCTCGCAAGTCCTCTTGTAGTGGCAGCTTCAGCAATCACAGGTGTAATCACAGACCCTCGTAAGTTATGAAACAGAAATTCGACATCATACAATCCACTTGTTT
>JAFYYO010000020.1 GCA_017557475.1 Bacteroidaceae bacterium | reverse complement strand
GGGCTCCACTGTGTATGCCAGATGGTGTTCTCGTCATCATCAATGGCATTAGCAGCCTGTTCATTGTTTCCTTGCTGGCTGTCGTAGCTGTAGATGGTCCACTCGGACTTGTCCACAAAGAAGCCGTAGAACTTCTCACCGATAATGCTTGGAGCCAATCCTTCAGCAGATGCATAAGCCTGAAGCGTGCCTCCCTGTCGCATATCAACAGGTTCTGTATATGGTCGGAAATCACCATCATCAATGCGATAATAGATGGTTGTACCTTCAGGATTGTCGGAACTGAGGATGGCAAAGCCGTGCCCGTCATCAGAGAAGCGAACTGGCTGGCAGACAGGCAAACCGAGGCAGCCTCTTTGCGTCAGAATGGTGTCGGAACTCTCTTCCAGAATTGGCATAATCATGAAGCAGAAAGGCGTTTGCGTAAGCTTCCTCTCGTACTTGTCAAGCACATCGGGACCACAACTGGCATTGCCAAGCGCACGATTCCAGGCATCCAGCGAGACAACAGTGGTACGCGGGAATGTGACCTCATACGGATGTCCCTTGCGATTGTATTTGCTCGTATAGATGTCCTCTGCACGCCAATGCCCCACAGTCGTTGCCATACCGTTTGGAGAGGCATACATCAAGCCTTTGCCCGACTTGTTTGTAACTGCCAGCCAGCGCACATCCTCCTTGTTTCCAGTCTCTTGTGGACGAATGAAGTCTGTCCATTGCTCTGTGACGGTGCTGTGCCAGATGCCCAGGTGAGCTGCATAATTGCGGTCAAGGTAGCTGTCGAAAGGTCCTCTGCCAAGCCATGTGATGTTTTCGCATGCAGAAGTCATCTCAAGGCGGAAGCCAAGCTTGGGCAGGACTGAACCCTCGATGTCTGGCGTTGTGAGTGTGCTGACGCTAATTGTGCCGTCGGGATAGACGCGGAACTGCTTGCAGACGGTAAAGGTCAAAGCCTGTGTGCTGGTCTTGTAAGTATCTGTGATTGAAAGTTGTATCCATTGCTTTGCCTCGTCTTGCTCTACTTCCCAAGTGCCACTTGTCATCGTTAGCGCTCTTACTCCCAGTGCTTCCCAATTGTCTTCTTGCCTTCCATCATTTTCCGTTGGGATGCGGAACGTGTTGAGTTTCAGTGGTTGAGAGATGAGCGTAGTGCCTGCAAGGGTATATTTGGAGAGCGTTCCGCCAGAGAAAGTGGCACTGAAGTTGGCATTCTTTACCGTATAGCCTGTGCTTGTGCTGGTCAGGATGAGCGTGTCTGTGCCTTCGTAAGTGTAGGGCAGGGGAGCAGTAGCCTCGCGAATGACAGCTTCAGAAGCAGCAACTTCATAACCTGCTTCTGCCCAAGGAGTAGCCTCTTGCTGGGTTGTGGAGAAGCGGATTGTGTAGCGACACTCAGGCTTGAACGTGATGCTGTCATAAGGAATGGTTATCGTTGTGCTGTCCCACGGAGCTAGGTCAAGACCAGAGAGTTGTCCGCTTGCAATGCCTATGCCGTCTTCGCTTAAAATATACTGTGTGTCATATGATGAATCGAACCTAGTCTGCTGGAGCTTATTCTTAACTCGGAAAGTACCTTGCTCAGCATTGAGAAGCAAGATGTCGACAGGCTGATAGACGCCCTTCATGTTGAAGCTCTTTGCAGTAGGCGTGCAATCAGGCAGCACCACGCCGTTGCAGCAGAAACTTCCGTCGTTTGGATTGTCTCCGAAGTCCCCGCCGTAAGCCCAGTAGTACTTGCCTGTCTTACCTGTAATCGGCATCTTGAGGCCTTGGTCTTTCCAGTCCCACACGAACTCGCCCACCATTGCAGGATAAGGCTCATAGATGTCGCGATAGTAATCAATCTGGTTGCCCATCGAGTTGCCCATTGCATGGGTGTTCTCGCACTGAACGTGAGGCTTGGGGTTGGAACTGTTCTTTCGGCTCTTGGCGGTAGAGAGCATGCCGTCGTAACTGCCATACATTGTACTTGTTATATCGCTCCAAGTGCTGTTGCCCTCATAATGAGTGACGCGACTGTTGTCCAAAGCTTTGATGGCAGACATGACACTCTGGAAGTTGTTGCCGCCTCCACTCTCATTGCCTGCACTCCAACCAAAGATGCAAGCATGATTGCGAAGGGTGCGGACTTGCCTCTCATTGCGTTCCACCATCGGAGCCTTGAAGAGTGCTTCGCTGGAAAGTCCCATGTTTCCATGGCACTCAACATCCGCTTCAGCAAGCACATAAAGCCCGTACTGGTCGCAAAGTTCGTAGAAGTAAGGGTTATTGGGATAGTGGCTCGTGCGGACTGCATTCACATTGAGGCGCTTCATCTGGAATACATCTTGCAGCATCTCCTCCCGACTCACAGTTCTGCCCGTTTCCTGACTAAAGTCGTGACGGTCAACCCCGTGAACTACAAGACGTTTGCCATTGATAAGAAGGGCTCCGTCACTCCTGATGCTGACAGTCCTAAAGCCTATCTTGCAGGCTCGCATATCAACCAGTTCGTCTTCGGACGTAAGGAGCCGAAGCGTCAAATCATAGAGCTTGGGATGCTCTGCGCTCCATGCTTCAATGCCGCTAAACACGATGCTTTGGGTGACATTTACAGAGGAGGTGAGGTTCTTGTTGTACTCCTTGATGATGCTCTCTCCGTCGCTAATCGTCATCTGCAACTTCATGCCGTTTGTAGAGCCACCTTCAAGAGAGACTTGCAACTGAGCACGTCCAGAGGTGCCTGAAGCAGAGAGGCTTGTCGTCTGGAAGAAGAAGTCACCAATCCTTTGCTCAGGTGCAGACCAAAGATAGACGTCGCGAGTGATGCCCGTCAGTCTCCAATAGTCCTGACACTCTAAGAATGAGCCACTTGTGAAGCGATAAACTTGCACAGAGACATTGTTTTCGCCTTCACGAACAAAGCTTGATATATCGAAATCACTTGGCAGATATGAGTCTTCTGCATAGCCAACGAACTGCCCATTCACCCAAACATAGTAGCCGTGACCTGCTCCGTTGAAGCGAAGATAAGTCTTTCTTGCCAGCCAACCCTCGGGCAACGTGAAAGTCCTGCGATAGCAACCTACAGGATTCTTCATCGATTCATTGTAGGTGTAATAGTCTGGACGTTGGCCCATTACAGAGTAGTTGTCCGTATAGGTGAAGGGATAGCGCGTGTTGACATAGAGTGGTTTGTCCCAAGTCTTATTGTTCCGAACACCATACATTTGCCAAGGCATCGGCACAGTAATGTTGTCCCATCCGCTCACATCATAGTCATCAGTATAGAACCCCGATGGAACCTTGCTCGGCAAAGCACTCCAGCGGAACTTCCAAACGCCGTTCAGGTCAAGGAAATAAGGTGACTTGCTTAGGTCGAGCGTGTGTGCATCTTCAGCTTCAGAAAAGGGAATGCTGAGGTCGTGACTCTGAATGCGGTTCAGGCTTGTCACACTGACATCATCCCACTCGTTCATTGTTTGCGAATGAGAGGCTAATATACCTGTCAAAAGGCATAGAAGCAAAAGCGTCTTCTTCATATACATTAATGTTTAGTCGCTTAGAGAATAAGGTTTACCTGTGGTGATGCAACGCTTTTTGTTGGGAGTGCTGCTCATGATGAACTCCAGAGTTCCGCCTTTCATGATGTCGGAATGCGTGAGATAAAGCTTGTTGTAAGGCTTTCCGTTGAGCTTGACTTCCTTTACATAACGCTTCTTGTCGCTAACGCCTGGAGCCTTGATGAGGAAGAGCTTTCCATTAGGCAAAGTAAGTTTGCAACTCGGAACATAAGGTGCTCCAAGCACATATTGGTCGCTGCCTGGGCAAACAGGATAGAAGCCCATTGCTGTGAAGATGTACCAAGCCGACATTTGTCCGCAGTCATCATTACCATGCAGACCATCTATATTGTTGACATACATGCGGTTCATAATCTCGCGAAGCCAGTATTGAGCCTTCCAAGGTTGAGACGTCCAAGCATAAAGATAAGGGATATGATGGCTGGGTTCATTGCCATGAACGTAACCACCGAGCAGACATTCCTCCTCGATATCCTCATTATCCTCGTAATACTTCTTGTCGAGAGGCTCTGCGAAGAGATTGTCGAGGCGTTCGATGAATTTCTTGTCGCCACCAAAGCACTCAATCATGCCCTTCACATCATGAGGAACATGGAACGAATAGTTGGCACTATTGCCCTCGATAAAGCCTTCGCCATAGGTCTGGAGGGGAGAGAAATCCTTCTTCCAACTGCCATCCTTGTACTTAGGACAAGCGAGACCGAGAGCAGGATTGAACACATTCTTATAGTTCAAGGCACGTTTCTTGAAAGTCTCTGCCATTTCGTTATCACCAGCATCAAGAGCAGCCTGATAGATTGTCCAGTCATCATAGGCGTATTCAAGCGTGTTGCTGGCACTCGTACCACATCTATCATAAGGCACATAGCCGTACTTAATGTAGTCTGTCAAGCCTTCCATCCACTTCGAGTTGGCAGTAGCTTTCATTGCTTCAAGCATAGCTTTCTTGTCCTTGATGCCGAGCTTCTTAGCTACATCGGAGAGGACTGCAACTGCATGATAGCCGCTCATACACCAACCTTCGTTTGCCATCAGATACCAGACAGGCAAGAGGTCGAGCGCACTCTGTTGCTGAATGCGAATCATGCTCTCAGCCATATCTGCGCCTTGCTTGGGTTTGATAAGGTTAAGCAGCGGATGTTCAGCACGATAAGTGTCCCAAAGTGAGAAGATTGTATAGTTCGTGAAGCCGTCTGTCAGATGGATTTCCATATCGTTACCGCGATACTTTCCATCGACATCCATATAGACAGAGGGGTTAATCATGGTGTGGTAGAGCGAAGTGTAGAAGAGGGCCTTCTGGTCGTCTGTTCCTTCAATCTCAAGTCCTGTGAGTTCCTTTGTCCATAGCGCTGTGGCTTTTGCCTTAACTTGTTCGAAGGTGAGACCTGCTGCCTCTGCTCGAAGGTTTGCAAGAGCCCCACTTTGACTTACAGCAGAGAGTGCTACCTTGATGGTAAGCTTGTGGTTTGCAAGCAGTTTCGTTTGGAAGTAAGCCGTTATTTCACGTCCTGCCATATCAGGGAAGTTGTGATGAATGTCGTTCTTACGCCAGAAGCCTGAGTACTTCATCCTTTGCTTGTCCTTGTAGCCATACTGCAGAATGGGTTCGGAAAGCGAGATGGCGAAGTAAATGTAGTTCTGCCGTGCCCATCCATTCGTGATGCGATAACCTGTCAGGAGCGTATCGTTCTCCACACGAAGATAGCTCCAAAGCGTCTTGCCATCGTAATTGTAGATGCCATGACCAAGGTCGAGAATAAACTGCGCATCTTCTGTTGGGAAAGTATATTGGTGCACACCAACTCTTTGTGTAGTTGTGAGTTGTGCAAGAATATCATAATCCTCGAGCTTCACCTCGTAGTAAC
Organism: Bacteroidaceae bacterium; assembly: GCA_017557475.1. Next base: position 4,686 of record JAFYYO010000020.1, on the reverse strand, counting down.
CAGGAACACATTTCTCTGTATCGTGTGAGAAACGAGAACGATAACCTGTCTCAGGAGCTTCGGCAGTTCCGGGATTTGTCTGTATCTTACCAGTTGTAGGCATGATGAGAATGTCGCCCAAGTCGGAGTGACCTGTGCCTGAAAGGTGTGTATGAGAGAAGCCTACAATAGTCTTGTCTTTATGCTGATAGCCTGCACAATACTCATAGACTCTGCCTTGATAGCGCCCATCCACATTATGAGGAATCGTATCCGTCTCAGGACTCAGCTGAACGATACCAAAAGGCACGCAAGCACCAGGGAACGTGTGTCCCATTCCGTTCGTGCCAATGATGGGGTTGACGTAATCAATCACATTCTGTGATGACAACGGACGAGAGACAAGGGACAAAAGACAAAGCAAGGACGAGAATAAGATATATTTCTTCATAATACATTATTTTTATATATAACAAAAAAGCCTCCCTGTTTAGGAAGGCTAATGCTCCCCCTATAGGGGGTCCGTAAATTACTTTATGCCTTTGCTACGGCGTCCATGAAGTCCTTGCAGGGCTTGAAATAGGGGATGTCGTGAGCAGGAATAACGATAGTTGTGTTCTTTGTAATGTTGCGAGCAGTCTTTTTTGCACGATGCTTGAGTGTCCAAGTGCCCCAGCCGCGAATGTAAACGTTCTCTTTCTGGATGAGAGACTCTTTCAGAGTGTCAATGAAACCTTCAACTGCAGCTGATGCTGTGGCCTGGTCGATGCCTGTCTTTTCGGCAACCGCCTTTACTAATTCAATCTTTGTCATAATTGTTTGTTATTTATGTAATTATATGGTTTAAATCGGAAAAGTGGCACAAAGATATGAAGAAAAGTTCATAGTTCATAGTTCATCGCTCATATTTTTTTTGTTTTTGTACCAAAATTGTGTTTTGAACGTTGTTTTTGGGGGTTATCTGCATGAAATGACGTCAAACTTAACGTGTGTAGTTGTCAATCATAACGTGTGTTGTTGTCAAACATAACACGTGTAATTGTCAAACATAACGTGTGTAATTTGCAAATATAACGTGTGTAGTTGGAGAACTTCACTGCAGTCGTTGACGAACTATGCGTGGAGAGTGCCTTAAAGTCTTTCGTAGCCCCATTCATCAAGGACTTCGCCCCAATGTTCGTTCACGAGTTGAATCGTTCGAGGGTCATACTGATACTTATTCTTCTTATAGCCCTTCTTGCTCTGGATGTACTTCTCGATAGCAGGCATAGCTTCGTCCCAACCTGGGATGCTGAGCTTCTTGTAGATGTCTTTCGTGGTGGCCAAAGCATCTTGCTCGATGTCTTCGAAGCGAACTTCATAGAGAGCGCCTTCTGGCAGAATTTGTTTCTGTTCCTTGTAAGCCTTGTAGAGTTCCATGTAGTTGCGAAGGATGTTTTGTTCCATTTCTTCGTCGGAAATAGTGTGAAACTCAAGTGGTTTGATGGTGCTGAGGTAGAAGGAGCGAGTGCTCTCGAAGACTGTGTAGGGATTGCGCATCAGATAGACGAACTTTGCATTTGGGAAGAGTTCTGTAAGTGATTTGATGCGGCCTGTATGAGGCGGGTTCTTGGAGAGGTATTGTGTGCCGCCAGTATTCCAAAGGCTTATCTTGACGAGCTTCTCGAAGGTTTGTTTGAACTCCTGCAACTCGTCTTCCTTGATGTCTTTGAAGGTGAGGAAACGGTCGCACCACTCTTGCATTCTTTCGGGGAAGAACCAGAAATTATAGTAGTTGTAGGGCGTCATGTTAGCAAGCGAGAACTCTTCTTCCTGCGGCAGGTCAGGAGCAAGCTCCATGTTGTCTGTGGGACGCTTGTTGGGCATCACGACCTTCATGACGGGCTTGAAGAAGCCTTGCATCGCCATAATGTAGTGCGGAAAGACCGTCTGGTAGGTTGTTGTGTAGCCGAAATGTTTGTCCTGTGCGAAGATGTTGTGAACGAAGGTCGTACCGCTTCTCCAATGACCGAGAATGAAAAGCGGGTCAATCTCTAAGGGTTTATTAGCTAATTGTTTGCGATACTTGCGCTCTTGTAAAGCTACAAACGGACTGAGGATGCGGCAAATGGCTTTCGTGAGCCTGTAGCTTGCTTTCTTGTCCTTGGCTATGTGCTGCCCTTCGGTTACCTTCTTGAATGTCTTCCAGTCGGCACCTACGAGGGTGTTAACGGGAAGCTGGCTATAATTAAGTAAGCCCATGTTATTTCTTGATTATAATCTCTAATCCTTGTTTACTTAACTCTTTCACAGCTTTCTCAATGGCTTCGTAGTGCTCTGGTCCGATGCCGAGCTTGGGAAGGTCGAGTGTTGGCAAATCCTCTACTTGAAGGTCTTCTTCGGCAAGCGGTTTCTCTATCATTCCCACAGCACATGTGTTGTTTGTGATGGGATCGATGAGAACGAATGCGCCAGTTGCTCTGTTCTGCTTGTAAGCGTCGAAGAAGAGTGTCTTTGCCGTCGTAATCTGCACTTGACCTATCTCGTTAAGCTTGAAATCGGCTCCAGGCAGATGCTCCATCGTGTTCACATCAATACGATAATCGATTGCGCTGATGGTAGCTCGAGTTGTGTTTGTGTTTGCCTTGAGGAAGAACTGCTTGCTGCGGTCCATCGACTCTTCGTCCATCCAGACGAGTTTCGTCTGCAGGTAACGTCCGATGAAAGGCAGATTGTCGGGCTTGACGAGCATTTCGCCTCTGCTGATGTCTATTTCGTCCTCGAGCGTGATGGTGACACATTGTGGACAGAAAGCATACTCCAACTCGCCATCATAAGTGACGATACTTTTCACCCGGCTTGTTTTGCGGCTTGGCAGAGCCATGATTTTGTCGCCCTTGTGAATAACGCCGCTTGCCACCTTGCCGCAGAAGCCACGGAAGTCGAGGTTGGGGCGCAAGACATACTGAACCGGGAAGCGGAAGTCCTGCATGTTGCGGTCTCTGTCGATGGGAACTGTCTCGAGGTACTCGAGCAGGGAAGTGCCCTCGTACCAAGGCGTCCTGTCGCTCTTTTCTACTACATTATCGCCCTCTTTTGCAGAGATTGGGAAGCACGTAACATCTTCTATCCCAAGATGATTCGTGAGTTTTAGGTACTCGTTCTTAATCTTGCTGAAGACCTCCTCGGAGAAGTCCACGAGGTCCATCTTGTTGACGGCGAGGACGATGTGCTTAATGCCCAGTAGCGAGACGAGGAAAGTGTGGCGGCGCGTCTGCGTGATGACGCCAGTTCGGGCATCCACGAGGATGATTGCGAGGTTGGCAGTCGAGCCGCCTGTAATCATGTTTCGAGTGTATTGCTCGTGTCCCGGCGTGTCTGCGATGATGAACTTTCGCTGGTTTGTCGAGAAGTAGCGATAAGCCACATCGATGGTGATACCTTCCTCTCGTTCAGCTTTCAAGCCGTCGAGTAGGAGAGCGTAGTCTATCTCGCCTGCACCAGCGTTACCCACACGCCTGGAATCGCGCTCCAAAGCCTGCAATTGGTCTTCGTAGAGCTTCTTGCTATCGAAGAGCAGACGCCCGATGAGCGTGGACTTTCCGTCATCCACACTACCGGCAGTAAGTAATCTGAGAAGCGACTTTCGCTCATCAGCATCTAAGAATTCGCGTATATTGCTTGTCATTGAGAATTGACTATTGAATAATGTAAATTGAATTATGCACTTTGCACTAGAAATACCCTTCTCTTTTCTTTTGTTCCATTGAGGCTTCCTGGTCGAAGTCGATGACACGAGTGGTGCGTTCGCTCTTGGTGGTAGTCATCATCTCCTCCACAATCTCCTCGATGGTGGTGGCGTTGCTTTCCACAGCTCCCGTCAGAGGCCAGCAGCCAAGGGTGCGGAAGCGAACCATGCGGTTGTGAATCTTCGGCACAAGCTCCTTCGGCAAGCGCTCGTCGTCGGCCATGATGATGTTGCCGTCAATCTCCACGCAAGGCCTTTCCTTCGCGAAGTAGAGGGGCACGATGGGAATGTTCTCGAGGCGAATGTACTGCCAGACGTCCAGCTCCGTCCAGTTGCTGAGGGGAAAGACGCGAATGCTCTCGCCCTTATGGACGCGACTGTTATAGATGTCCCACAGCTCAGGCCTCTGGTTCTTGGGGTCCCATTGGTTGAACTGGTCGCGGAAGCTGAAGATGCGCTCCTTTGCCCTTGACTTCTCTTCATCACGACGAGCACCACCAAAGGCAGCGTCGAACTTCCATTTGTTCAGGGCATCAAGCAGCGCCTTCGTCTTCATCAGGTCGGTATGCACCTTGCTGCCGTGAGTGAAGGGACCAACGCCAGCGTTGAAGGCCTCCATATTGCTTTCTACGATGAGGTTCCAGCCGTGCTCCTTGGCGTAGTTGTCGCGGAACTCAATCATCTCGCGGAACTTCCATTTGCTGTCAATGTGCATCAGTGGGAACGGCACTTTGCCCGGAGCGAAAGCTTTCTCAGCCAGTCTGACCATCACGGAGCTGTCCTTGCCGATGCTGTAGAGCATGACCGGGTTCTCGAATTCAGCAGCCACCTCACGGATAATGTGAATCGACTCAGCCTCGAGTTCCTGCAAGTGACTCAAACGATATTCTTCCATTAAATTCTTTTTCATTTACATTTCAGGGGGCAAAGTTACGAATAAGCGAGCGAAATACAAAATAAAAACAATTTTATTTTTATTT
>JAFYYO010000196.1 GCA_017557475.1 Bacteroidaceae bacterium | reverse complement strand
TTCTGCAGTTACATTTTCATGGACATCCTGTCTCCCATTAAGGACTTGATGCAAGAGACGCGTGGATGGGATTCCACAGCCTTTGGAACGATGCAAGGCTCTGAGGTCTTCCTCAATGTTTTTGCTTTCTTCCTCATCTTCGCAGGCATCATCCTCGACAAGATGGGCGTGCGTTTCACGATGATTCTCTCAGCCGCAGTCATGCTTATCGGTGCCTGCATCAAGTGGTACGCTGTGGATGAAGCTTTCATGGGTACAGGTTTGGAAACTTGGTTCACCAATCATCTGAACTACATTCCCGTGTTTGAGGAGCTGGGAGTATCGCCCTTCTATGAGGGGATGCCAGCCTCTGCTAAGTTTGCCGCCTGCGGTTTCATGATCTTCGGATGTGGCGTAGAGATGGCCGGCATTACCGTCAGTCGAGGTATTGTCAAGTGGTTCAAGGGAAGAGAAATGGCTTTGGCAATGGGCTCGGAGATGGCTCTGGCCCGTCTTGGCGTGGCAACTTGCATGATTTTCTCACCCTTCTTTGCTCGTCTTGGCAGTCAGGTCAGCGTTTCTCGCTCGGTTGCCTTTGGCGTAGTGCTGATGTGCATTACCCTCATCATGAGTATCGTTTACTTCTTTATGGATAGAAAACTCGACTCGCAAACAGGTGAGGCAGAGGAGAAGGACGATCCCTTCAAGATTAGCGACTTGGGACAAATCCTCACTTCTAGCGGTTTCTGGCTTGTTGCCCTGCTTTGCGTGCTCTATTATAGCGCAATCTTCCCCTTCCAGAAGTACGCCGTGAATATGCTCCAATGCAATCTCACACTCGTGGCTCCTGATGCTAATTCGTTCTGGGCAAAGCCTGATGTGACTATCATTCAGTACATTATCATGCTCTTTGTGGCAATAACTGGCTTCGCAAGCAACTTCCAAAAGAAGGCTGGAGCGAAGTATGGTTTGCTGGGAATCAGCATCTTGGCGCTCATTACTTACTGCTACATGGGTTACATGAGGCAGTCTGCAGAGAGCATTTTCGCAGTCTTCCCACTCCTGGCCGTGCTTATCACGCCGATATTGGGCAGTTATGTCGACCATAAAGGAAAGGCTGCTTCGATGCTGATTCTTGGCTCGCTTCTGCTCATCTTCTGCCACCTGACCTTTGCCTTCGTGCTTCCTCAGTTCAAGGATTCAGCCGTGGGAGGCGTTGCGATTGCCTATATCACCATACTTGTGCTGGGTAGTAGCTTCTCGCTCGTGCCTGCATCGTTGTGGCCAAGCGTTCCTAAGTTGGTGGATGCTAAGGTGATAGGTTCTGCTTATGCACTCATCTTCTGGATTCAGAACATAGGTCTTTGGCTCTTCCCCTTGCTTATCGGCAAGGTCTTGGACAGGACAAATCCTGGAGTTGACGACCCAACCAAGTTCGACTATACTGCTCCGCTTGTAATGTTGGCTTGTCTGGGAGTCGCAGCCCTCTTGCTTGGCTTCGTCCTGAAGGTCGTTGACAAGAAGAAAGGACTTGGCCTCGAGGAACCGAATATC
>JAFYYO010000195.1 GCA_017557475.1 Bacteroidaceae bacterium | reverse complement strand
TGCAACTTTCCTCGCAACACTATCATGGTGCAAACGCCCGGCGACGACGGACTGCCCGGCACAAAGAGCACGAACTTCAAATGGCTGGCAGACTGGGTACAACGCAATAACTCATCGGGCAGCGGCTACTATTATGCCAGAACCCATTTGCGTCACCCTAAAGGCGAGAAGACTGATGCGCAAATCCAGAATGGCGAGATAGACCAGACGTACCTCTATTGGGCTGGCGATGGGACAGTAGTCGACGGACAACTGCAAGTCCTTTGGGCTGGCGTCTACAATGGCACGGAGAATTTGATGCAGAGCGACAACCGAGCGCTCGCCATCTATTCGCTGGAGGGAACGCCTGGAGGCTCCACTTACCTCAAGCTCATCAGCGTCGACCACAACTTCTTTGAGCAAGACCCTATCGGCTATGGTGGCACGCTTTGGGAAGACGAAGACGGGCACACCTACCTCTACAGTTGCTATCAGTACAAGAAGAATCCCGATGATGCGCTCAACACATCTTCGCCTGTCGTTGCACGAAGCCAGACGCACGACCTTCGCTCGCCTTGGGAATACTATGTTGCCGATGCTAACGGAACATTTCATTGGCAAGACACCTACCCCAGCCACGAAGAAGTCACACGTTCGGCCATCAGCTCCCGAAGCGTTTCGACGGCATGGGTCTTCAAGGACGAGGATTGGTACTACATGACGGCACAGGGTTATGTCTTCTCGAAGCAGATGTACATCATGCGAAGCCGCAATCCTTGGGGACCTTTCGAGGAGTGCCATCAACTTTGGACGATGCCTTGGGTGCTCGACAAAGTAGGCGTCAGAACTTACGGCAAATTCTATATGCCGCACCTGCACCAATCCCTTTCTCGAGAAGGCGAACTTGTCTTCTCAACCAATACTGACTGCGAGGACTTCTGGGACAACTTCAACGCAAAGGGTTCGGCAGACTTCTATCGTCCCTACTTCTTCCGCGTCTATAATTGGAAAGCAATATTTGAAGAATGAACATGAAAACAACCAAATATCTTTTTCTCTGTTGTCTGTTGTCAGTTGTCTTATGTCTTGTAAGCTGCTACAAGCTCATCTCGACCTTTGCGCCAAGTGAAGTAGCGCCTGGGCAGACGTTCGAGGTATGCTTCACGGTTATAGACGATGGCTCTGAGACTCAGAACTTTGTAACAGACTGGTCGTATGCAGGCGTTCGTGTTCCCAAGGACTGGACAGTTACTGTTCCAGAAGGTGCGCATCAGCAGTTTGCTGAAGATTGGGTTTACTATAAAGACGGCTCGCAGGTCAAGAGTTCCCATAACATGGAGTACAGTGACAAGCTCTCTCAGTTCTACAACTCTGCCTGCCCCAAAACAGGTTATATATGGTCGGCCTTCAAGAGCGTCACGAAGATTCCGAAGAACATCTCGGCTTGTTGGCGGAATGGTTGCGACAGCATTCGCGTCACCTTCCTTGTCACTGTTCCTGAAGATGCAAAACCCGGAAGCTATAAGATTGATTTCATGGGTGGCGACGAGGAAGCCGATGAAGGACTCGACAAGTACAGCAAGTACACCGATGCCAAGGATTCGCGACTCTTTCATGTCGGCACAGCTTCAGGCTCATACGTAAAGAATCGCAACGCTTCCCTCACAAGGACAGTCATCGTGACAGATGTAACAGGGATAGCAGACAACAGACGACAAACAACAGACGACAGACAAAGTTTTGACCTCAGCGGACGTCCTGCCACAAAGCAAAGCGGCATTATTATTAAGAACGGTAAAAAGATTATCAAACGATGAAAAGGATTCTCACGTTTCTCTTGCTCCTTGCCCCCTGCCCCTTACCCCTAGTCATGGCACAGAGCATGGTGGTCAACACCACTTCGGGCAGCTCAGCCTCCTACCCTACCAGCCAAGTCGAATCGGTTACCTTTACAGAAGAGCAAACCGAACCCGTCACTCCTTCTGCCAAGATACAGATGAAGCGAAGCATCGTCTTCCTCGGCCATAGCATCTGGCGCAACGACAACTACTTCGTCAAGTACCAGAACTCGGGCACGTTTGTGACGCCTTTCACTGGCACCTTCAAGGGAAGAGGCTACCAGACGCTCTTGCAAGAGGTCTTCGACTTCCCAGCAGTCTATTCCCCAGGACCCAATGGCGGCTATAGTGGTTATTCTTTAGGAGGCACGAGTGCTACCGACGACAAGAGCATCGCCGTGGTTGCTCTGCAATCTGACAACGGCTGGCCAAGCGTCGAGAATGCCATTTGGACTATCGACTTCATCACGAACGACTTCAAGCGAAACGTTCCTCTCGGCACCTTCAACGACTACAAGAGTGCCACAGGTCCCGCCACCTTCTATGGAGCCGTTCGTCAACTCTACGACAAGATAAAAGCTCTTTCAGGGAACGACGTCATCATCGTCTTTTCAAATGCCACAAAGCGCAACAACTCGAACTATACAAGCACGAGCCAGAACACCGTTGGCTGCACGCTTGCCGACTACGAACTGGCTCTTTTGACCTGTGCTGCTTATAACACAAACTGGTACTTCGTGGACCAGAACCGACTCTCAGGCATTACCGACGAGAACCTGCCAGCAGTCACAGCCGACGGACTTCACCTTAACAATCTTGGTTACACGATGGCTGTGCAGCCTTGGATAAATGTTCTTCGCAATCTAGCAGACAAGTAAGGGCCATCAGGAAAGCTCGGACGAATGGGGAGCACGAAGCAGTATCCCGATAATCCACGACAGCGAGGACTGCAGTACCTACGTTGAGGTACTCGAGTACCTACGTGTGAGGATTGGAGTACTAACGTGCGAGGACTAGCCACGAAGCAGGGAGAATAGGGAAGAAGCCTGTAAGGCTGAAGATACCACAGGCGGGGGTGTGAACCCCCGATATAAGGGCCCGCATACAACAAAGCCCTGAAGGGGCGACAGAATAAAAGGCCGATCTGTCGTACCTACGGCACTCTATAACTATTATTCTTCTTTCACGGGGGCTTACACCCCCGCCTGTGTTCTGTCGCCCCTCTGGGGCTATCTCCAGACCCGCCACAGCTAGTTGCCCAATTAGCCACGCCTAGTTTGGGAATTAGGCACGCCTAGTTTGGGAACGACGTCATTCTGCGAAAGGCAGGAAGAACGTCTCGTTTCATTAAAGTTTTGTTTAAGGCTGTTCGGACAACTTCTTTGCCAGCATCACATAATCAATACCGTTGACCTTGCCATCGCTATTGATGTCTGCAGCCCAACGGACTGCCGAATCGTCTGGCAAGCTGACGACAATCAGCCTAAGCAAAGCCAGGTCGTCGGCATCCACAAGTCCATCGTCGTTGATGTCGCCTCGACGGTAGTTCTGTGCTGCATAATCGTTGTCGCTAAGGGCAACAATACGATAAAAGTCTTTCCATACAGGCGACTCTCGATACTGCTCCAGGGTTTCCTTCGGAACATGCAAAGTGCATTTCTGCTGGTCGCTGAGCGTGAACGAGCCTGGCTCTGCAACTGGTGGAAGGGAAGCAAAGACATAAAGGTCGGTCATCGAGGGGAGATGCTCGAGTGCTCCCTGACAGACAGTACGAACGCGATGAGGCAGGACAAGAGACGTCAGGGAAGAGCAGCAATAGAAGGACAGCGTATCAACACTCTCTTTATATCGAGGAAAAGCGACCTCCTGCAAAGACAGGCAACCCGTGAAAGAGCAAGCACCAAGGACTCGCATTGTAGTAGGCATAAGCACTTTCTGAAGCTTCGGACAACCCAGAAAGGCACAGGGAGCAAGGCCTGTCACCGTGGAAGGCAGTTGAACTGACGTAAGTTCATCACAACAGGCAAATGCATTAGGACCTACATGGAAGACCTTGCAGGCTTTTCCTCGATAGGTTATCTGCTCAGGAACGACGACATTACCCGAATAGCTGTTCGCCTCCATCGAGCCTGAGGCACCTCGATGCGTCACATACGCCCTCGACCCAATGACGTTAAAATATACGCCGTCCACCTCCACATCGTAAGCAAAGAGATGTAAGGTGGAAGACGTAAGAAGGAAGAGGTATGCGAGGAGGCGTTTCATTTAGAAGTCGTAGAACATTTCGTAAACGGCCTCGAGCTGGGGATACATCCAGCGAGCCAAGCGTTTTCCGCCTGCAGCATTGAGGTGCAAGCCGTCACGGAAGAAGACACGATTCTCAGAGCCAATCTCCGTCATCGGACTAAGGTTACTGTAACTATAAGCGTCGAGCACGATGAAAGAGTAATAGGCTGCAACCTCGCGAATGGCATCGACATACTCACGGAAAGTCTTACCTGTGGTGGGGTTCGTGCCTTCCTCTATCTTGGTAGAAGAAACATTATACTCAGGGACGTCAATCTCTGTGCCGTGATGGATGGGAAGCATGATGACGACAGGAATGTTCGTGTAGCGCTTCTGCAATCCTTTAAAGAGACGATGCAAACCGGCATAGAAGGTGTACTTCCCTACCCTTGGTCCATCGGAAAAGGCTCCGAACTCTGCCGTATTGGTATGACCAAAGTCGTTCGTCCCTCCAAAGACGACAATCATATCGACGTTCCTTTCCGTCGGCATCTTGGAGAAGCGCTTGTCGAAAGCATTCGAGTCGTCGTTGCTCCTGGCAGCCATATGAGTTGCCGAAATGCCATAGTTCAAAGCTTCGCATCCAGTCAGGTTGGCATAGGCATTTACATACTCTGCATTCTGAGTGATGCTGTCGCCAAGGAATGCAACCTTCTTGCCTTTCCAATGCGACTCACGAACCTGTGCGACATAGACGGTGTCTCTCGGAGTGTCGAAATAAGTAGCATCCACTTCTGCCACATCACGAACGACGACAGAATCTATCTCAGATACAGGAACGGCATGAGGCAGTTCCGTCTGCCGATAGAGAATCGTAGCATACTGCTGTGCCCAAAGAGATGGGCACAGACAGATGCATAAGAATGATATGAGCGCTCGCATAGTTATTCTTGCTTAACCAGTGTTGCATCATCCACGAGAATGTCGGCAGCAGTATACCCTGCGTTGGCATTACTCTTCGGGTTCATGATGACCAGGCAAAGAGTTGTCTGTTCCGTTAGCGTAAATTCATATGAAACCAACGACCAACCATTGTTGTTAAGATCTACAAAGCTTCCATACTTGTATGAACCCACAGTACCATCAGCCTTCATAGGAACATAACCACATTTGGTCTGTGCAACCACACCGGCAGCCATAGCATAGTAGGAGAAGACATATTTGCCTGGGGCAAGGGTAATCTCTTGAGTAGCAAGACGCTTGTTGTTGGCTGCATCACACTTAACAAGGCAAGAGTATTCGCCGTTATGAGCAAACTGATGCTGCTCTAATGTAGCATTGCTTGCACTGCTTGCCGACTTCCAACCCACAGGTTCTGATTCGCTTACCCATTCTTCGAAGTTGCCATTGACAAGGTCAGTAACTTCATCGCCACCAGGACCTGGGGTGTCGCCACCATCACCGCCTTGGCCACCATCGCCTTGCTCAAGGATTTCCACATTGCCATTCTTAATCTCGCATATCACGGCATTGTTGTTCTTCGTATCTATATACTTCATCAACTTACCCGTAAGTTTCACTTTCATTCCAACCGTGAATGCTGAAACGCCTTCTGTCAGGTTTGCCCAATAAGCCTCGAACACTTGACCGCCTTGAACATCGTCGGCCATCCAGAATGTCTGCTGATTGCGGCTTACCTTACCATCGGTTTCCGTAATGTAGCCTGTTACGGCATAAGTCTCGGTAGATGTACCGCCATCGGCCAAAGCCATAGTCAACTGAACAGCTTCGTCACAAGTAACGGAAATGATATCTCCAACTGGAGTATCGTCGCCACCACTGCCGCCTTCCGGATCTACACCATAAGACTGACCATTGATTTGAGCCCAAGAGGTACTCTTCATGCCTGTAACGCCGAAGTATTTCTCCACGGAGCCATACAACAAAACCTCTTGCTGTAAGTAAGCGGGATGAGCCGAGAGTTCCAATGCATTGCGGATATCTCCAGCTGGAAGTTGAACGGGGAATGCATTGTCTGGATTTGTTTCATTAGGTGAATCTGCTAACAGTATTTCTGTTTCGGCTGCCGAAGGAACACTGAATGTTGCACCAGAATAACTCATGCCATCAATATAACCTACGATATAACCTTTCACATAGTTGTTGCCGCTGGCATTCTTAGCTTGAGCAACGGTGAGGGGATTCTCCTTTGAAGAATCTGTAGTGCCTGAGCCACCACCTTCGCCACCATCACCATTCTTTAACTTGACGGTCTTTATTTCCCATTGCGGAGCACTGCTTTCTGTGCTGACATATCTGAAGGCAATCATAATCTTCTTGCCGTCGAAAGCAGAGGCGTTGAATGAGTCGTCTTGGTATGTCCAACTTGTTCCTGCAGGACGCTTGTCGGCAACAAGGAGTTGCCAATCACTAAAGATAGTAACCTGACCATCATTGATGCAAGCAAGTACCTGACACTGAGCATCCACACTACCAGTGCCGATTTTGTTAATGGCTTCGTTAAGGACGATCTGAGTGTTAGTGCTGTTCGTCAAGTCTATTTCAGGAGAAATGAGCCATCCCTCTGCTGCTTGACAGGCTTGGTTATCATTGTCAAAGCCACTTGCAACAGCTCCATATTTTGAGTCATTGGTCCATACATCAGGACCGCTTACATTATTAGGTGTCCAAGAGCCCATGCCTTTAGTAAAGTCAATCAGCGTTGATTCTCCGGATGTACCTCCGCCATCATCTTCAAGAATCTGAACGGTAGCATTCTTCATCTCAGGAATAACGTTTCCATTGTTGGCATTGACATACTTCATCAACTTGCCGGTAATCTTTACTTTCATACCAACAGTGAAGGCTGTAACTCCTTCGGGAAGATTTGCCCAATAAGCTTCAAACACCTTACCGCCATCTTTAGTGTCAGCCATCCAGAAAGTCTGCTGGTTCTTGCTGACTTCACCCACGACCTGAGTGATGTAACCGGTAATAGTGTAAAGTTCAGAAGAGGTTGCGCCATCAGCCAATGCATTAACTAGATCGGCAGCCTCAGCACAAGTGACAGGAGTTCCTTCGACGACTGAAGAGCCACCGCCACTAGAATTACCACCTTTGTCAGGCAGATTAAACGGAGCGGGAACGTCAACACAGCTGCTAAAGGCAAAAGCCGTCAGCAACATAAGTGCAAATGTTTTGAAAGTCTTTTTCATAATGCTATAGTGTTATTGTTTATATTCATTTATTTAGTCCAAGTCAAATCGCTTTGAGTACGGGCAAGTATCTGCCAAGTGCCGCGATAAATGGTTGCAATGCCGTAGAGTTCTACAGGTGTAGTAGGAATCGTTACGCCCTTGAAAGCGGCATATGTGCTGGTACGAAGCACGCACTTGCTGCCAGCATTGCCTCCAGAAAGTTTTCGGTTGACGCAATTGCTGACGAGACTTACTGAGCCGTCATCTGGAGCAATTACGGGAGTGCCGTCACGAGCAATAGTAACTCCTGAAAGGCGCACTACCCTACCTGCTTGTTGAGCCATTGTCTTACTGGCGTCAAAGTCGATTGTGTCGACCTTCATCGAGCCGAAAGCCGCTGCCTCTGAGCTATCGTCCATAATGAGACGAACATGTTGTTTCCATTCGGAGAGTTCCATACGTCCAAGACCTCCGTTATAGAGACCGCCTATCTGTGCTTGAGTGCCATAACCACCGATATAGAGGTCTTTGAGGCTAAAGAGGAGTTTCTGACCGACAGGCATGAATGCACCTTGGTCGGAGCCGTTGATGCCGATAATGATGCCACCGGTTTCGTCCTGAACGGAGAGTTGCTTATAGAGGTTATCTCCATAGTCGTTTCCATTGACCACACAACGCAGCCAAAGGTCTTCTGTTATCTGCTTGAAACCATCACTACTGATAGCGCTAGCATAAGTATTTTGCAACTCTGCTATAGTAACGGTAGTACCTGCTTCCAAGTTATTGTTGCCATAAGGAATGCCCTCGGGAATGTCCCAATTCCCATCCTGACAGGATACCAAAGCAAAGACTCCTGCCAACAGAGCTATGATATATGATTGCTTTTTCATTGCTTCCTATATTATTTATAATAATGTGTTCGAATATGACGTTTAGAACCTATAGTTCAGATTGAGCATGAAGTTGAAGCCTTGAGCATAGAACTTCTTGGCATTCTTCTCGAAGTTGTAGGTACGAGGTTTCGTTGTCACCTCTGTGCCTGCACTTTCAGTCTCGGTCACACTATAGTTGCTTCGACTCTGCTCGTAACCGCCAGTTGTGATATTGCGGCGATTAGTCAGGTTGCAGAGCTGCAAATTTACGCTAAGAGGATGATGGAACACATAGAACTGACGACCAATGCTTGCATCAAGCATAAAGCCGCCGTTACCCTTTGCCTGCTCAGGAACATCATATTCTCCTGCATGATAACGACCTGCATTCTTCAGGTTCTGCTCATAGCGCATGTTTGTGCTGTAAGAGAGATAGATGCGGTCGTAGTAGTTGCCAGTCAAGTTGAGATACCAGCGCTTGATACGATAGTTCAAGCCAAGGCTTGCTGCAGCCAAAGGAGTTCCGCTTGCACGCATTCCTTTGTTGTGGCAAATCTCTTGATTCATCTTACCTGTTGTACTGCTCATCCAGTTGACATCGGTATCATCAGTATACTTGGCTTCGCTATAAGTACCCAATGCAAGGAGGTCGAGACTGCTGGTAATCTTGAACTTTAAGCCAAGTTCAACACCTAAGTATTCTTTCTTCACACCAGTAAGACTATTGTAGGAGAAGCTATTGCTGTCGTCGTTGTAGAACTGCTGCCACTCGTTACCATCGCCGATATGATAGTAGTATCCACTCAAGTTGAGGCGGAACCATTTGTTATTGATAGCATAGCCGAGTTCAGTGCTGAACACTTTCTCATTGGCGAGGTTCATAGCATAATCGTTGTTCATTTCGGGACACATGAAAGCGACAGAAGCTCCTGGAGCCCTCAGTTCATAGCCCAAACCTGCGGTTATAGCATGACCTTTGCCCAAGTTTAACGTAGAACCCATCTTTATGCCGCCATCGAGGAAACGAGCAATACCGCTCTTGCCGTAACTGTTGTCCTGGAAAAGACCGTTACGCATAAAGCCATTACGCCACATTCTACGTCCACCCATCTTGACAGCCACAAAGTTGTGAGAAATGCCCTTATCCGCATTGAAGCTTGCCCAAAGCTTCATATCTTGGTTCCAGAGGTCATAGTCGTAACCATAACGGTCGCCTTCTATAAGCTTCTGGTAGCCGTGATTTACGTCGTACATCGCTTCGGTAGAAGTTTCCTGATAGTCGCCGACAAGATAGGTGTTGGTGTTGTGGAAGTACTCGCCGCCCAAAAGGTCATCAATAGTCCGATAGTGCGAACCGCGATTACTGAGCAACTGGATACCTGCACTCAGTTTCATGCCTGGCATAACGTTCCACTCGTAAGTGCTCGAGAGGTTGGTCATCAAGTGATTGTTGTGACGAGCCTCAATCCAATAGATTGCATCTGCTCCAATCTTGTTGAGCTGAGTATTAGCGAAGTAGAGTTCGTCGAAGTTAATCTGACGATAGTGCTCGTCCTGCCAATTGTCGTAAGCCGTCCAGAACGAAGCGTTGTCGTAGGTGTAATCGCCATCTCTTTCCCAAACATCATAATTATATGAAGGGAAGCGCTTCCAGTAATCAGGATGCGGATTGGTGCCGCTATAGTTGAGCTTAGTGCTCTTATACTTAGCGTCTTTGAAGAAGAAACTCGAGGTGAGCTTCATATCTTCCCTGATATTGTAGTCCCAAGTAAGAAGGACACTGGGCTCGAAGTTATTGACTACGCGACTGGCTCTCTTCTTGCCGTTCTGATAGCCCCAATAGGGATTGTACTGATAGTCGTTAGCAAGCCAATATGCTTCGTCGGTACTTGCACCAGCTGTTGCTCGCTCTGTTGGACTGCCCCAAGTGGCGATGCTCAACGAATGCTTATCGTTGAAGACTTTCTGAGCTGACAGGAAGTAAGCGAGGCTGTTATAGAAAGTGCCCTTGATAGCTGCTGCATTCATGTTTGCCCAGCGATAGCCAATTGTTCCGAAGAAAGCCCAACCGTCTTTACTCAAGCCCGTTCCATAAGAATACATGGCACGAAGGTGATAGTTGCGATTGGCTACGGAGAACGTCGCCTTGTGGCCTGCTGGCATTTGGCTGGCTCGAAGGTTGTAGTTACTGCTACCACCCATTCCACTGAAAGAGAAGTTGTTGTCCTCGAAAGCTCCCACATCGTCTTTGTTGCGAACGGCATCGTTCATACCGCCAATTGTGGAATAAGAGAAGCGACCATTTTCCGGGTTGTTCACCTGAACGCCATTCATATAGATGTCGTTGTAGGGATTGTCCAGAGCACGATACTTGAACCAAACGCCACTCCAAGTCCAACCAATCTGACTGGCATAGACGTTGCTGGCTGAATTGATTCGAATGACATCGGACGTGATGTCATCGTTTTCGCCAAGCTGCGATTCGGTAAAGGTGAAGTTACTGTCGTCTGACAACAACTCCTCTTCTACCGTGCTCAGCGAATCCACGCTGACCGACCCATTGGTCTGAGCGTGGCTCAATGGCGCTATCGCTAAGGAAAGCACCCAAAGCAGATGTTTCATTTTCATTATGCGTACATTTATTAGAATTTATGTATTATGCTGCAAACTTATAAAAAATTATGCTATCTTCTTCAAGTAAGGGCATATTTTTTTTGCTAAATGAGTTTTCTTCCTAAAAAAGCATTAACTTTGTGCTGTGAAGAAAAGAAACTCGACTTGATATAAACACATTTTAGACATGAAACATACATTCTTTACCTTCATCGCAGCACTTCTTTTATGTGCTGCCTACTCAAATGCGCAGGATCGCAAGCTCATGGTTCATGCAGTTGCATTCTACAATCTGGAGAATCTCTTCGATACTTGCCACGATGAGCACAAGAACGACTACGACTTCCTGCCCGACGGTTCTTATCATTGGGACGAGAACAAGTACACCAACAAACTTGCCAACATGGCTCGAGTTCTTTGCGATTTAGGAACTGACAAGCTCCCCTACGGAGCCAGCATTATTGGCGTGAGCGAGGTAGAGAACGATAAGGCTCTCGACGATCTCATGGCTCAGCCCAACATGCAACAGAGGGGCTTCAAGTACTGCCATCTCGAAGGTCCCGATGCTCGAGGCGTCGATTGCGCTCTGATCTACAACCCCAAAGCTTTCAAAGTGGATACGGTTTTCCATAAAATCTATGTCTATGAGAATGGCGACACAACTCGAGCTACTCGACCTTTCCTCTGCGTTCAAGGCAGATTGGCAGGCGATAAACTGACGGTCGTTGTTTGCCACTGGCCAAGTCGAGCATCAGAAGGCATCTTCCGCGATTATGGAGGTCGACAGGTTCGTGCCCTTACTGATAGTATCCGACTTGCCGACCCTTCGCAGCACATTATGGTGATGGGCGATATGAACGACGATCCCGATAACACTTCGATGGCAAAATGGTTGGGTGCTAGGAGAAAGATGAAAGATGTGGGTGAAGGCGATTTCTACAATCCTTGGTGGGATGTTCTCAGAGGTAAAGGTCAGGGAACCCTCTCATATCAAGGAGGTTGGAACCTCTTCGATCAAATCGTTCTTTCCCGCAACATGCTCGACCTCGACGGAAAGAAGGAATACAAGGAACTCACGCTTTATGGCTACCACATTTTCAAGCGCGATTATCTCATTCAGCAAGACGGCAAATACAAAGGCACTCCTAAGCGCACCACATCCGGCGGTGTTTGGCAAAATGGCTTCAGCGACCACTTGCCAACAGTCACCTATCTGGTGAAAGAGATGAAAAATTAAAAATTAAAAGTTAAAAATTAAAAGTGCTTGCAAAGCAGAGTTTGCAAAATGACTGCAAAGAGAAAAACTTTAAACTTTAAACTTTAAACTTTAAACTTTTTGTACTATCTTTGCACCCCGAAAAGCAAAAGAACTTATAACTCATAAACTTAAAAACTTTCCTATGACAAGTTACAAAGAACTCGGCCTGGTGAACACTCGTGAAATGTTCGCAAAGGCAGTGGCTGGCGGCTATGCTATCCCAGCTTTCAATTTCAACACTCTCGAACAGATGCAAGCCATCATTCAGGCTGCAGTAGAGACCAAGTCTCCAGTCATCATGCAAGTGAGCAAGGGCGCTCGTAACTACGCCAACGGCACTATCCTTCGCTACATGGCTCAGGGCGCTGTAGAGTACGCTAAAGAACTTGGTTGCGAGCATCCTCAAATTGTGCTCCACCTCGACCACGGCGACAGCTTCGAACTCTGCAAGGACTGCATCGACAACGGCTTCTCTAGCGTTATGTTCGACGGCAGCTCTCTTCCCTACGAGGAGAACATCCGCATCACCAAGCAGGTTGTGGAATATGCTCACGCTCACGACGTTACCGTAGAGGCTGAACTGGGCGTTTTGGCAGGCGTTGAAGACGAAGTTGCCAGCGAAGTATCACACTATACCAAGCCCGAGGAAGTTGTCGACTTCAGCACTCGCAGCGGTTGCGACAGCCTCGCCATCTCTATCGGCACAAGCCACGGCGCATACAAGTTCACTCCCGCACAGTGCACTCGCGACCCGAAGACCGGCAAGCTCGTTCCTCCTCCATTGGCATTCGACATTCTGCACGAGATCGAGAAGCGTCTCCCCGGATTCCCCATTGTTCTTCACGGCTCATCTTCAGTTCCTCAGGACGAGGTTGACACCATCAACGCTCATGGCGGCAAGTTGCCCGATGCAGTTGGTATTCCCGAAGAGCAGCTCCGCGAAGCCAGCAAGAGCGCTGTTTGCAAGATCAACATCGACAGCGACAGCCGTCTTGCCATGACCGCAGCTATCCGCAAGCACTTCGACGAGAAGCCCGGTGACTTCGATCCTCGTCAGTATCTGAAGCCCGCTCGCGAGAACATGAAGAAGATGTACATCCACAAGATTGTGGAGGTTCTCGGTAGCAACGATAAGCTCTAAGACCCCCTCTAACTCCCCCCTTAAATGGGGAGAAGCAAAGGTCCAACTCCTCCCCTTACGGGGAGGCTGGGAGTGGTCCAAAGGCCTGAGGCAAATGCTTCAGGCCTTTTTTCGTGTCGCTTAATCAATATGCAGGAACCAAGTGCGATAGCGATGGGACTCGTTCCATGTGTTGCCAGCCGAAGCAAAATCGCAAAGATGAATGGCCTTTTGGTCGCGTTCTCTATCGGAATATGGACCTATGAGAGCAGGCATTGTGAAAGCCATCCAAACGTGTTCGGGCTTTGCAACAGGAGTAAGCTGCACTACTCCATTCTCACTTAGTACGTGTAGGGCATCGTCGATGAAACCATCGTCGAAACGTGTGTCGCGAGCCAGCACCACAGGGCCTCGCTTGACGGCTATCATACCGTTCAGTCGATGCAGACGGGCCGCCATATCAAGATGCAAGCATATCTCGTCGCCTTGCTTCCATTGGCGTTGCAAAGGGAGATAGGTGCCGGGCTGAATGCCCTCAACTTTTTCGCCGTTCAACTCTACCGTCGTTTGCTCGCTCCAATAGGGAATGCGCAGAGCGATAGTAGTTGCTGGGACTGAACTCCTTTCCGTCTTAGCCTGCAGAACCTTTATCCTAACTTCGCCCGTAACGGGATAATCGGTCTCTTGCCGTAGAACGAGCTGCTGGCCTGCCAACTGAATAGTTGCTTCGGAAGGGATGTAGAGGTTCGCTTCCACGCGATTCTCTCCTCGAATGTGATAGAGGAGACGGGGAATCATCGAGAAAGCTCGAACGCCATTGGCATTGCAGCAATTGATGCGGACATCGCATTGATTCTCACCTTCGCGGCGAAATCCCGTCAGAGGCACATACTTCACAATCTGGGAGCCGTCGTATTTCATGCTGGCCATCAGGGCGTTATACATCGTCAACTCTATCTGGTCGGCATAGCGGGAACTGTCGTCGAAGTCCATGAGACGCTCGCAGAACTGCATCCAAGTGAAGCTCACACAAGTTTCCATTGTATGCTGAGCGGCTTGCGTCTGTTTCTGCTTTCCGCCGTACCAACATTCTGAGGTGCAAGAGCCGCCGGTTATGTTCAGTTCCTCATCCACGATATGCTGCCAAGTCTTACGAGCCGCTTCCAGCAAAGCATTCTCTCCCGTGACACGATACAATTCCAGCAAGCCCACATAGCACGACATCATCTCATAGGCTTTCTGCCCATTATGCCAACTCCACCAATTCTGCCCTGGCTTCAACGGCCATCTCGAAGCCACTGGCACATCGGCTTTTGCCACCAAAAGAGGTCCGCCATCTTGTTCGCCGCTTCGTGAAATATATTTGGCAAAATCGAGGTAGCGCTCATCTTTCGTCTCATTATAGAGGAACATTACGGGTTCCAGGATGCTGGCAGGCGGCATTCCACGATAATAACCGCATTCATAGATGGATTTCTTGCCTGATCCCACTTGCGTCAGCGTATAGTCGAGCAAGCGACAAGCAGCCTTCAAAGCCCTCTTCTCCCCCGAAAGACGATACCACTTGATCAGGCCGAGAAGCGTGTATTTGCGTCCCCAGATGTCCCAGCCCGTTGTTTCCGTCTCGGCAGTATAGTCGCCGATGAACCCCTTCGGAAGTTGACAATCCATCAAACCCGTTTCTGCCGCCTCTATCTTGGACAAGAGTGCAGGGTCATGATTATACTGCCAGGCACTCATCGCACCCTGAATCCACTTGCCCCAGAACTCACTTGCCCAGAGGCCTCGCGTTTCGGTCTGCTGACGAAAAGGAGCTATCAGTTCTTCGGCATTCTGTCCCATGATGCGAAGGCGGATGCAATCGTCGATGCGCTGACCTACATAGCCGGAGAGACGGACATCGCTCACCTCCACTTTTGGTGCCGACTTCTTATATGCCGAATAGCTGGGGACGGGCTTTCCGGCCAGGCAAACCACAGCAGCAAGCGACCCCGCCATCATTGAAAGTATTTGTTTCATCATTACGGATAAACGTATGTTTTGCAGGGCAAAGATAGCAAAAAATCAGAAACAAAGCTATAAAAACGATTATTTTCCATATTGTAGGCAACTCCAGCAAAAGCCATCGAAGTGAATCGGGGGCTTTTCTTATGTGTCTAGGATAGCCCGGCTTTTTTTGGGGGGTTTTTGGCTTTTTTTGTTTTAGATTGCATTTGACAGAGGTAGCCAGTTATTTCAATTGCTGGTAGGTGAGGTTTAGAAGGAGGATTGCATGCCGTAGGTATGCGACATGGGTTTCGTGGGGGTTGCGTACCTAAAGGCACGCCCTGTTTGTCGTCTGTCTGATTCCCTGCCATTGAAATGGCAGGCTAACTTTGTCAAGCCCCGCTGGGGCAGTCCATAGGTTAGTTGTTAGAGGTTACCCCACCCCTCGCTTCGCTTTGCCATTGCCCCCGTCGAGCAGAGCACTGCTCTCCCCTCACTCGGGGACAGAGCCAC
>JAFYYO010000194.1 GCA_017557475.1 Bacteroidaceae bacterium | reverse complement strand
TGTTCTGATTTGACCTCTGTCACCATCGGTAGCGGCGTCACCTATATCGGTTTTGATGCGTTTTTTGGCTGCTATAATATAACTGATATTTATCTCTATGCCGAGCCCGAAACAATAGAACAATGGATTGATGGCTATGATGACTTCATGCCCGACAAAGCGACCATCTGCCACGTCTTCGATGCCGATGGCTACAAAGCAAAATGGGACACAGAAGAAGACTACTATGGAAATGTTCGCGCCACCTTCCAAAGCGACCTGCTCCCGCAAGTTGCTACCGAAAGACTGACCGGCTCAAACCTGACCACCTATTACAACGGCACAGAGAATGTAAAAGTTCCAGTCGATGTATCTGTCTTCAAGGTTGCACTCAATGGCTCGAAACTGACCGCCACAGAGATTGAGGACCGCATCATCAATGCAGGCCAAGGCGTCATCCTGAAAGCGAACAGCGGCAAGACCATCGCAATGGCAACAACAACCGAAACCAGCACCGCCGACTACAGCAACAACGTTCTGGAAGGCGTGGATGCAAACACTTCCAAAAACAGCAGCTACAAGTATTATGTGCTTGGTTCAAAAGATGGGCTTGGCTTCTACCTGTTCAACCAGTCAACGCTTCCTGCACACAAGGCCTTCATCAGAACCACTTCCGGTCCGTCTTCATATAAGTTCGACGATGTGACAGGAGTTTCTTCCATCGAAGAGACGGAAGAAGGAGCTGCAATCTACAACATCGCCGGTCAGCGTCTCGACAAGATGCAGAAAGGCATCAACATCGTGAACGGACGCAAGGTCTTGATTAAGTGAGAGACAATAAGTGAAAACAAGAAAGTTGGCGGCTGCTCGGAATGAGTGGCCGCTACTATTATATTAAGGAAAAGAGACAAGCTTGAATAAAAAAAATGTGGAAAAGTTTGGCTGTTCCAAGAAAAAGCCGTACCTTTGCCGCGCAAAAATGCAAAGGCGAGAACAGGCTGCGCCTCAACAAAGAACTAGTTCTTTGTATTCGGCTTGCACTGTCCTTGCCCGCGCTTTAAGCACAAAACATTATTTAATCACTTATTTAACGTATTATGAACCAATACGAAACCGTTTTCATTTTGACTCCCGTTTTGTCTGATGAACAGATGAAGGAAACGGTAGAAAAGTTCAAAGGCGTTCTCACAAATGCTGGTGCAGAAATCATCAGCGAAGAGAACTGGGGCCTGAAGAAACTCGCCTATCCCATCGACAAGAAGACAACAGGATTCTATGAGCTGATTGAATTCAATGCAGCTCCCGAGACTATTAAGACTCTTGAGACACAGTATCGTCGCGACGAAAAGGTGCTCCGCTATCTTACCGTTAAGATGGAGAAGTACGCAGCCGAGTACGCAGCCAAGAGAAGGAGTAACAAACAACCCAAAGAGCAGGAGGCATAAACATGGCACAGCAATCAGAAATCCGCTACTTGACCGCTCCCGCTATTGACGTCAAGAAGAAGAAGTACTGCCGTTTCAAGAAGAGCGGTATCAAGTACATTGACTACAAAGATCCCGAATTCTTGAAGAAGTTCCTCAACGAGCAAGGTAAGATTCTGCCTCGCCGCATCACAGGTACATCTCTCAAGTATCAGCGTCGCGTTGGTCAGGCCGTTAAGCGTGCCCGTCACCTCGCTCTGCTGCCTTTCGTAACTGATTTGATGAAGTAAAGTAAGGAGGAAGATTATGGAAATTATACTGAAAGAAGACGTAATCGGACTCGGTTACAAGAACGATATCGTGAACGTTAAGGCTGGCTACGGTCGCAACTTCCTGATTCCTACAGGTAAGGGCGTCATCGCTAGCGAAAGCGCCAAGAAGGTTCTCGCAGAAGAACTGAAGCAGAAGGCCGTGAAGCTCGCTAAGATCAAGGCAGAAGCTGAGGCTCTCGCAGAGAAGCTGAATGCAGTAAGCCTGAGCTTCAACGCAAAGGCAAGCAGCGCTGGTGTCATCTATGGTAGCATCGGTAGCCTGCAAATCGCAGACGAACTTCAGAAGCTTGGTTTCGACATCGACCGCAAGATTATCGCCATTAAGGACGTAAAGACTGCAGGCGAATATGTCGCTACCGTTAAGCTTCACAAGGAAGTTGCCGCTCAGGTTCCCTTCACTGTTACAGTTGAAATGGATAAGCCTGAGGTTCAGGAAGAAGCTCCCGTCGAGAAGAAGCCCAGAAAGGCCAAGAAGGAAGAAGCTCCTGTTGAGGAAGAAGCTCCTGAATTTGAGGAGACTCCCGTAGAAGAGGCTCCCGTAGAAGAGGCCGAGGCTCCAGCAGAAGAGGAGAAGACTGAAGAAGAGTAAGTTTTTTGTTTCATAGCAAAGACGCAAAGGGGCACGGCCGTAAAAAGCCTGTGTCCCTTTGTACCTTAAAGACCTTAAACTTTCAAACACTTAAACAATTAATAAGGTGATTATCAAATGTCCTGAATGTGGTGGTCAAGTTTCCACAATGGCTGGAACATGTCCGCATTGCGGCACAAATATAGCAGGTCAGCTTCGTCAGTGCCCCCATTGCGGCAACTATTGTTTCATTTCGCAACATACTTGCCCTCATTGCAATCATCAATTAGAACCATGTTCCGCTCCGACCACTTCCGAGCAGAACACTAAAACTGAGAGCGAAATGAAGACCTCAACAGAAAACAAGAAGAAAACTCCAAACTCGCCGCTCCCAGAAAATGGAATGACGAAATTAGGCATATTAGTGAAGGCTATCTTTTCCGTTCTTCTCCTTTGTCTCCTTTGTATAGGCGGTTATCAGTACTACAAGCAAGAAAAGCTGAACAAGGAACAAGCAGATTACGAGCGACTGGAAGGCGTAACGAACCCAGAGTTCTATCAGCAATTCCTCATCGATTATCCGAAGAGCGAACACTACGCCGAAATCGAAGAACGCATGCACGTGCTACAAGCAGAAGCAGAAGATTGGAAGCAATTGCAAAAGAACATCAATCGCTCAAACGTTTCTCTCTTCATGCAGAAGCATCCCAACACTCTTCGTCAAAGGGCATGCGAAGATATGCTCGACTCTATCGACTGGCAGGATGCTTTGGCAATCGGCAACGAGGAAGCCATCACAGACTATCTGTCGAGACATCCTTCTGGCCGTTATGTCAGCGATGCCGCAGAGCAAAAGAACGCTTTGTTGCTCGCAAAAGTAACGCCTGAAGAAAAGGCTTTGATTCGCGGCACTCTCGAAGCTTTCTTCTCCAAAGCCATTGCGAATCAAGACATTGAGACAGCCAAAGCAGCCATTCCCGACACAATGATAAGTTTCTGTGGCAAGCCAAATGCCGATGCTGAGGCAATTGTCGAATATGCAAAAGAAAAGATGGCAAAGGATGTCATCGGACTTCATTACATCATCGGACAAAAGATGGATGTTCGCAAGGAAACGCTTCCCGACGGCAATACAGGCTTTGCTGTAGAAGTCAACTTGCAAGAGACAATCAGCAGAAGCGACACAGATTTGCCTTCATCGAACCTTTATCGCGTTAATGCTTTGCTCAACCAGGAGCAAAAGATTGTGCGCATGAACATTAAATAATAATCACACAATATGGCACAGAAAGAACTGCAGCTCAAATACGGCTGCAACCCCAATCAGAAACCTTCTCGCATCTATATGGAAGAAGGCGAACTGCCCCTCGAAGTTCTTGGAGGTCGTCCAGGATACATCAACTTCCTCGATGCGCTGAACAGTTGGCAACTTGTCAAGGAACTCAAAGCCGCTACAGGTCTTCCCGCAGCAGCTAGTTTCAAGCATGTTTCTCCAGCTGGAGCAGCAGTTGGTTTGCCTTTGAGCGACACTTTGGCTCGCGTCTATTTCGTTGACGACATCAAGGTGCCTCTCAGTCCGATTGCCTGTGCCTATGCTCGAGCAAGAGGTGCCGACAGAATGAGCAGTTACGGAGATTTCATCGCCCTTAGCGATACTTGCGACGAAGCAACTGCACTCATCATCAAGAGAGAAGTGAGCGACGGCATCATAGCTCCCGACTATACTGAAGAAGCCCTTCAAATCCTTCGTGAAAAGAGAAAGGGAACTTACAATATCATCAAGATTGACCCAAACTATGTTCCCGCTCCTATTGAACGCAAGCAAGTGTTTGGCGTAACTTTCGAGCAAGGAAGAAATGAGGTGAAACTTGACGATCCTGCTCTCTTCGAGAACATTCCAACCGCAAACAAGAACTTCCCAGAAGCTGCAAAGCGCGACCTCATCATTGCTCTCATCACGCTTAAGTACACACAGAGCAATAGTGTTTGCTATGTTAAGGACGGTCAAGCTATCGGTATCGGAGCAGGTCAGCAAAGCCGCATCCATTGCACGCGTCTTGCTGGAAACAAGGCTGATATCTGGTGGCTACGTCAAAACCCGAAGGTAATGGCTTTGCCTTTCATTCCTGGTATTCGTCGAGCAGACAGAGACAACACGATTGATGTCTATATCAGCGACGATTATATGGATGTCCTTGCTGAAGGCGAATGGCAGAAGTTCTTTACTGAAAAGCCTGAGCCCCTCACTCGTGAAGAGAAGAAGGCTTGGATTGCAAAGAACACAAACGTAAGTCTTGGCAGCGATGCTTTCTTCCCGTTTGGCGACAATGTAGAGCGTGCTCATAAGAGCGGCGTTGAGTATATTGCCCAAGCTGGTGGAAGTGTTCGCGACGATCATGTCATCATGACTTGCGACAAATACGGCATCGCAATGGCTTTCACTGGTGTAAGATTGTTCCATCATTGATTGAAAGCCCTATGGCAAAGTTTGGAGGAGACGATATCGATGCTGTAATCCTTGGAGGCATTACCTTCAAAGGTGGAGCGAAGAGTGGGCCAAAGAAAGAAGAAGCTAAAGTGAAGACCAAAGCCAAGAAGAAGCAATACATAACAGGAGCACACGGAAGCGGTTCGGCAAAGAAGAAAGCTGACATTCGACGCCAACGTGCTAACAGACATAAATAAGAAGATGAAGAAGAGTCTTTTATTACTGATATTCAGTCTTGCTGCAGTAAACATAACTGCTCAGACGGAAGTGGAACCATTCGTACCAGGCAGTACCCTCGAAGGCATTGCCTATTACTTGCCTCGAACTGCTTTCCGAGTTACCGTCATTGCCGAGAAGACAACCACCAAGCCAGGTGATTTCTACAAGTATGCAGACCGTTATCTTCGTCTGCAAAACGTTCCAACGGAAGAGAGTGTGCAATGGAACTTGAAGAGCATAACTTTGGAGCCTTTCGGAAAGCCCGATAAGAACAAGGCTTTTAGCATCAAGTTGAAGAGCAAGACAGTTGCTCCGCTTGTCGGTCTTAGCCGCGATGGGCTCTTGCTTAGCATCAATTGCGATGCCGACGAATCTTTCCTTCCCGACCTTCCAAAGCCGGAGAAAGGTGCTGCTCCCGAGAATCCTCGCTCTTATATGACGCAAGAAATCATCGCAGCAGGCAGTACTGCGAAGATGGCTGAACTGTGTGCTCAAGAGATTTACGACATTCGCGACAGCAAGAACTCACTCATTCGTGGTGAGGCAGACAATACTCCGAAGGACGGCGCTCAACTGAAACTCATGCTCGAACAGCTCGACAAACAGGCTTCCGTGCTGGAGTCTCTGTTTAGTGGAACTACGCAGACAGATACG
>JAFYYO010000193.1 GCA_017557475.1 Bacteroidaceae bacterium | reverse complement strand
CTTTGGCATCATGGAGAGTACTGCGTCCACATCTTTGTCGCTGACCATTCCGAAGACAAAATGCAGTTGATGATGGGGCAGGGTAGCAAGGTGACGGAAGATGTATTCGAGGCCTCCTTTGTTGTGAGCAGTATCGCAAATGGTAAGGGGCTTCTTGCCAAGTATCTGCCAACGCCCCATGAGTCCAGTCATCGTGCAGACTTCCTTGAATCCTCTCTTCACGGCTTCGTCGCTGATTTCAATCCCTCTTTCTCGAAGCAAACGAACTGAGGTGAGAATGGTCTGCTGGTTCTTCTCCTGACAAAGGCCTTGCAATTGACAATTTGACAATTTGACAATTTGACAATTCTCGTCTTCTGCAAAAGAAATAGGTGCTCCGACTTCTTTTGCTTTGTTCAGGAAGACGGCTTTGACCTCAGGATTGACGTTCTCGCCGATGCAGACGGGAATGCCCGACTTGATGATGCCTGCCTTCTCGGAAGCTATCTTGGGGAGCGTGTCGCCAAGGAACTGAACGTGGTCGAAGCTGATGTTTGTGATGACGGAAAGCATGGGCTGGATGATGTTTGTGCAGTCGAGCCTGCCTCCCAAACCGACTTCTATGACTGCGAAGTCAACCTTCTGCTCCTCGAAGTACTTGAAGGCAAGGGCTGTGGCGAGTTCGAAGAAAGAAAAGCCCCCTTCTATGGGCAGTGTTTTTATGTCTTTGACAAAGTCAATGACGCGCTTTTTGCTTATCTTTTTGCCGTTGACTCGAATTCTTTCGCGGAAGTCAACAAGATGGGGACTTGTGTAGAGACCGACGCGATAGCCTTGAGCCTGCAGAATGGCTGCAAGTGTGTGACAGACGGAGCCTTTGCCATTCGTGCCGCCTACATGAATGGTTCGATAGCTTCGATGCGGATGGCCGAAGTACTCATCGAGAGCAAGCGTGCCTCCGAGTCCCTCTTTATACGCCGCTGCCCCCACATTCTGAAACATAGGGGCAGAGTCGAATAGGTATTGAATGGCTTGATTGTAATTCAAAATTTATAAATTCAAAATTATTATTCGAACATCTTTTTGAATCTATTGAAGAAGTTGTTCTTGGCCGTAGCTCCAGGCTTCATGTTCTCGCTTGTGCGAAGCTTCTCGAAAGCTTCTTTCTCTTCGCGAGACAGGTTCTCAGGGATATAGACGCCAATCTGCACGATGAGGTCGCCAGTTCCGTAGCCGTAACCTTGTACGACAGGCAAACCTTTTCCGCGAAGTCGCATGGTCTTACCGGGCTGAGTTCCTGGCTCAATCTTTATCTTCACCTTTCCGTCGATGGTGGGAACCTCAGCACTTCCGCCAAGAATGGCCGTCGGAACATCAAGCAGGAGTTGGTATTGCAGGTTCTGTCCGTCGCGAAGAAGCTCTGGATGCGGCTCTTCCTGAATGTAAACCTGAATGTCACCAGGCACGCCATTCCAGCGAGCAGCATTGCCTTTGCCTCTTTCCGTAACCACCATTCCCTCCTGAACGCCTGCAGGAATCTTTATCTCAACAATCTCGTCTCCTTTCACGATACCCGTTCCGCCGCAGTCCTTACACTTGTTGCGAATCACGGAACCTGTGCCGCCACAAGCATCACAACTGGTTTGCGTCTGCATGTGACCGAACATCGTGTTCACAGAACGATAGGTTACGCCTGAGCCATTACACTTCGTGCAAGTCTCCTTCTTGCCGTCTTCACTGCCACTTCCATGACAATGAGGACAGGTAACATATTTATTTATCTTGAACTTCTTAGTGACGCCAGATGCGACCTCCTTCAGATTAACGCGAACCTTGAGACGCAGGTCTGCACCTTTCTCAACGTGCTTGCCGCCTCTGCCACCTCCGAAGAAGTCGCCGAAACCTCCGCTAAAGCTGCCTCCACCGAAGCCTCCTCCACCAAAGACAGAGTTGAAGACATCAAAGATGTCGTCCATCGACATGCCTCCAGCACCACCGAAGCCACCATAGCCTCCGCCAGAAAAACCAAACTGGTCGTAGTGCTGACGCTTCTCCTTATCGGACAATACGGAATAAGCCTCTGTCGCTTCCTTGAACTTCTCCTCAGCCTCCTTCTTCTCAGCATCGCTCTTGCCCGTCTGACGGTCAGGATGATACTTGATGGCCATCTTCTTGTAGGCGGACTTTATCTCGGCTTCGCTGGCAGTCTTGCTGACACCAAGCACTTCGTAGTAATCTCTCTTCTCTGCCATAATCTAATCCTCTTAGACGCCTACCACAACTTGAGCATGACGGATGACCTTTTCATTGAGTTTATAACCCGTAAGCGTGCAGTCCATCACCTTGCCTTTGAGTTCGGGTGTAGGAGCAGGCAATTGGGCAACTGCTTCGTGAAGGTCAACATCGAAATCAGCTTCTTTTGTGTCGATGATGCTAACTCCTTGCTTACTAAGTATGTCTATGAACTTCTTATAGATAAGTTCAACGCCTTCAAGCACAGCCTTAACATCCTCTGCCCCCTGCATGTTCTTCAAAGCACGCTCAAGGTCGTCGATGACAGGAAGGATTGTGATGATGGTTTTCTCGCCGCCATTCAGGATGAGATCAGTCTTCTCCTTGATGGTACGTTTACGGTAATTGTCGAACTCAGCTATCTTTCGCAGCAGTTGGTCGTTGAGGTTTGCAATCTCCTTATTTGCAGCTTCCAGTTGCTCTTCAACGGTCAGTTCCTTCTCCTCTTCAGGAGTTTTCTGTTCCGTTTCAGGAGTTGTCTCCTCAACATTCTGCTTTGTCTCTTCTTTTTCTATTTTCTCGTTCTTTTCCTCTTTCATTTTGATAGGGTTTTGTTTCCGCTTCTTTCTCTACAAGAAACGTGCCAATCGAGGGTTTGTCAGTTGATTGTGCCGTACATTCTGTCTTTTTGCTCCTTGATGGCTTCGTTGCTGATGTACTCGTCGTACTCCATAAGTTTGTCGATAGTGCCAGTCGGAGTGAGTTCTATGATGCGGGTTGCGACTGTTTCTATGAACTCGTGGTCGTGACTTGCGAACAGGATGTTGCCCTTGAAGAGCTTGAGGTTGTTGTTGAAAGCCTGGATGCTCTCGAGGTCGAGGTGGTTCGTGGGCGTATCGAGAATGAGGCAATTCGCGTTCTTCAACTGCATTCGGGCAATCATACAACGCATCTTCTCGCCTCCTGAAAGCACATTCACTTTCTTCAGAACCTCTTCGCCAGAGAAGAGCATACGTCCCAAGAAAGCCTTGAAATACACCTCGTTACCCTCTCCAAACTGGCTGAGCCAATCCACGAGGTTGAGGTTGCTCTGGAAGAACTCAGTATTGTCGAGGGGAAGGTAAGCGGTTGTGATGGTGATGCCCCAGTTGTAAGTTCCAGCTTGAGCTTCACGATTTCCGTTGATTATCTCGAAGAGAGCCGTCATAGCCCTCGGGTCGCGACTCAAGAAGACCACCTTGTCGCCCTTCTCGACTGTGAAGCTGACATTATCAAAAAGTACAGTTCCGTCCTCGCTAACTGCCTTCAAGCCCTCAACTTCAAGGATTTGATTGCCTGGTTCGCGGTCCATCTGGAAGATGATGCCAGGATATTTGCGGGTAGAAGGCTTGATTTCCTCGATATTGAGCTTCTCCAGCATCTTCTTTCTGCTTGTAGTTTGCTTGCTCTTTGCCACGTTTGCAGAGAAGCGACGGATAAATTCCTCGAGTTCTTTCTTCTTTTCCTCAGCCTTTGCCTTCTGGTTTTGAGCTTGACGGAGGGCAAGCTGAGAGCTCTGGTACCAGAAGCTATAGTTGCCGGCAAACATGGTTATCTTGCCGAAATCTATGTCGATGGTGTGGGTGCAGACACAATCCAGGAAGTGACGGTCGTGGCTGACTACGAGCACAGTATGTTCGAACTCGCTCAGGTATTGCTCTAACCATTGAACGGTATCAAGGTCGAGGTCGTTCGTGGGCTCGTCCAAAAGGAGGTTATCAGGGTTTCCGAAGAGCGCTTTTGCCAGCATGACTCTCACCTTTTCCTTACCTGAAAGCTCGCCCATAAACTGGTAATGCTTTGCTTCCTTGATGCCAAGACCAGAGAGTAGGGCAGCTGCGTCGCTTTCTGCTTCGTAGCCTCCCATCTCGGCAAACTTCTCTTCAAGTTCAGCCACACGAATGCCGTCTTCATCTGTAAACTCAGATTTCGAGTAGAGAGCCTCGCGTTCCTTCATCACTTCCCACATCGTGGTATGTCCCATCAGGACTGTGTTGAGGACAGTTTCCTGGTCGTATTGGAAGTGATCCTGCGAGAGGACGCTCAACCTTTCACCAGGTCCGAGTTCAACTGTGCCTTTCGAGGGCTCGAGTTCACCACTTATGGCTTTCAGAAGGGTTGATTTGCCTGCTCCATTTGCCCCGATGACTCCGTAGATGTTGCCATTCGTGAACTTCATGTTAACGTCCTTATACAGAACGCGTTTGCCGAATTGTACGGCGATATTGGATAGAGTTATCATGTTCGCTTAATGCTTGTTGTTACGATGTATCTGGTTCTTCTTTCAAATGACGCGTGTGTTGTTGGCAAAGATAACGTGTTATGTTTGCAATCATAACGTGTTATGTTGACCAACTTAACGTGTTATGTTTGGCTACAACACTGGGGTCGTTTTTTATCTTATCCTAAGTATCTCTCCGACTTGAACTGCATGGGGTTCGTCCCACTCGTTGAGT
>JAFYYO010000192.1 GCA_017557475.1 Bacteroidaceae bacterium | reverse complement strand
GATATTCGGTTCCTCGAGGCCAAGTCCTTTCTTCTTGTCAACGACCTTCAGGACGAAGCCAAGCAAGAGGGCTGCGACTCCCAGACAAGCCAGCATCACCAACGGAGCAGTATAGTCGAACTTGGTTGGGTCGTCAACTCCGGGATTTGTCTTGTCCAAAACCTTGCCGATAAGCAGCGGGAAGAGCCAAAGACCTATGTTCTGAATCCAGAAGATGAGTGCATAAGCAGAACCTATCACCTTGGCATCCACCAACTTAGGAACGCTTGGCCACAGACTTGCAGGCACGAGCGAGAAGCTACTACCCAGCACAAGTATGGTGATATAGGCAATCGCTACACCTCCTACGGCTGAATCCTTGAACTGAGGAAGCACGAAGGCAAAGGTCAGGTGGCAGAAGATGAGCAGAAGCGAACCCAGAATCAGCATCGAAGCAGCCTTGCCTTTATGGTCAACATAACTGCCCAGAATCGGCGTGATGAGCACTGCCAGAAGCGGGAAGACCGCGAAGATGCTCTCGGCAGACTGCCTCATGTAACCCATATAACAATAGGTAATGAGCGCCAAGATGCTGATTCCCAACAAGCCATATTTCGCTCCTGCTTTCTTTTGGAAGTTGCTTGCGAAGCCTGTTGCTGCGACAAAGAGCATAATGATGTACTGAATGATGGTCACATCAGGCTTTGCCCAGAACGAACTTGCATCGGGAGCCACGAGTGTGAGGTTGCATTGGAGCATGTTCACGGCGTACTTCTGGAATGGGAAGATTGCGCTGTAATAGAGCACGCAAAGCAGGGCAACAAGCCAGAAACCACTTGAAGTGAGGATCTGTCCCAAGTCACTGATCTTGAAGGGGTCTTCTTTCTCTTCTGCCTCACCAGTTTGCGAGTCGAGCTTTCTGTCCATAAAGAAGTAAACGATACTCATGATGAGGGCAATGCACATCAGCACTACGCCAAAAGCAACTGAGCGAGAAACACTTACCTGACTGCCAAGACGAGCAAAGAAGGGCGAGAAGATCATGCAAGTTGCCACGCCGAGACGAGCCAGAGCCATCTCCGATCCCATTGCCAAAGCCATCTCTCTTCCCTTGAACCACTTGACGATACCACGACTGACGGTAATGCCAGCCATCTCTACGCCACATCCGAATATCATGAAACCGCAGGCTGCGAACTTAGCAGATGCTGGCATCCCTTCATAGAAAGGCGAAACTCCCAGTTCCTCGAACACGGGAATGTAGTTCAGATGGTTCGTGAACCAAGCCTCCAAACCGCTTCCAATGAAAACCTCATCTACGGCATACCACTTAATGCAAGCACCAATTAGCATGACTGCGGCTGAGAGAATCATCGTGAAACGCACACCCATCTTGTCGAGAATAATGCCTGCGAAAATAAGGAAGAAAGCAAAGACATTGAGGAAGACCTCAGAGCCTTGCATCGTTCCAAAGGCTGTGGAATCCCATCCACGCGTCTCTTGCATCAAGTCCTTAATGGGAGACAGGATGTCCATGAAAATGTAACTGCAGAACATGGCGAGCGCCAAGAGCAGAAGAGCGGTCCAGCGCATTCCGGCACTATCGCGCAAAGTCTTTTGAATTGCTTGTGTCATAATATGATGTTATTGTGTTATTTCGTTATTTTCTTAGGTCGAATTACTTCTTAAGCCACTTGTCGAGCCAAGCAAAATAAGTCCTCTGCCACAAGATACCGTTTTGTGGTTTGAGCACCCAATGGTTCTCGTCGGGGAAGAGGAGCAGTTGCGCCTCGATGCCTCGCAATCTTGCTGCGTTGAAGGCACTCATGCCTTGAGTTGCACAGATGCGGTAATCCTTCTCGCCATGAATGCAAAGGATGGGCGTATCCCACTTGTCGACGAAGCGATGAGGACTGTTCTCGTAGGTCTTACGGGCACGAGCAGTCTGGTCCTTGTTCCAGTATGCATCATCATACTCCCAGTTAGAGAACCAGTTTTCCTCAGTCTCGGTATACATCGCCTCGAGGTTAAAGGAGCCGTCATGCGCGATGAAACACTTGAAACGACCTTCGTGATGACCTGCCAAATAGTAAACAGAGAAGCCACCAAACGAGGCGCCGACGGCTCCCAAGCGGTCTTTATCAACATACGGCAAGTTCTCTGCAGCATCATCTATTGCGGTAAGGAGGTCCTTCATGCACTGTCCAGTCCAGTCTCCGCTGATTTCCTCGAGCCATTCCTGCCCAAAACCAGGCACGCCTCGACGGTTCGGAGCAATCACCACATAACCCTGCGATGCCATAATCATGAAGTTCCAACGGTAGCTCCAGAACTGCGAAACGGCACTCTGAGGACCGCCTTCGCAGAAAAGAAGCGTGGGATATTTCTTCGAGGGGTCAAAGTGGGGAGGCTGGATAACCCAGTAAAGCATCTCCTGACCATCGGTTGTCTTCACCCAACGCTGTTCGACAGTGGGCTTTGCAAGTTGGTCGAGGATGTCCTTATTCACTTCGGTAATCTGCGTTATCTGTGTGTCGGCAATGGTATCGCCAGGGTTAACGACATAAAGGTCTGCGGGTTCTGTGAAGCTATGACGTTCTGCTACGAGTTCCTTATCGTTCAACATCTGCAAAGAGCCAAAGTCTGCCCAGTCATCAGAGAGTTGCTTAACCTCTCCCTCGAGGTTGGTCTTGTAGAGGTTCTCCTGTGCGTGCCAGACAGCTATAAAATATAATGTACGCGAATCAGGCGCCCAGCAATAGTCATCGACGCTGGAGTCAAGCGATTCCGTGACGTAAGTCTTCGTGTTCTCCTTCAGGTCAAAAATACAAAGACGCTGGCGGTCGCTTTCGTAGCCATCACGCTCCATCGAGAGCCAAGCCACGTAGCGTCCGTCGGGAGAGAACTTCGGATTAACGTCGTAGCCGACGTTCTCGTGCTTCTGCTTCTCGTTGATAGCCTGGTCCTTGAGTGTCTTGGTGGGGTTCAATTGCTTTCCATCCCCATGATATGCCATTGCGTCACAAGGCTGAATGCCAAACTCGTGGAATGGTTTGCACAGATTCTTTGTATGTTCAATGTTGTTGAGGTCGCGAGCTTCAACTTCATAAAGGAAGATGTCGCTGTCGGTCGAGATACTATATTCCAGGCCTGTCTTGCAACGACAGGTAAACGCGATGAACTTTGAATCAGGGCTCCAAGCCAACTGCTCAATGCCACCGAATGGTTCCATCGGACATTCGAAGGGCTCGCCCTCAAGCATATCGAACTCCTCACCTGTTTCGAGGTCAAGCACGAAGGGATGCTGGATGCTCTCCACAAAGTGATCCCAATGGCGATACATCAGGTCGTTTATCACGCGACCGGTAGTCTTTGGAAGATCCTCTGGCTTCTTCTCGATGATTTCATTGAAGTCGATACTCTTCAAGAGGATAGCCTTCTTGCCATCTGGAGAGAACATAAAGCCCTCTACCGCGCCGTCTGTCTTGGTCAGTTGCTTGCGCTTGTTACCATTCAAGCCCATCTTCCAGACTTCACCTTCGCGCAAGAAGGCAATGGTTTCATTGTCCAGCCATTGCGCATCGGTCTCGTTCTCGGCATCTTCTGTCAGCTGTTTCTGCTCGCTACCGTCAGCATTCATCATCCAAAGAACCTGATGGCTCTTGTTCTCAGCCACGCTGTAGTAGCCCATCTGGAACACGACGTGCTTTCCGTCGGGCGAAGCCTGATAGCCACTAATGCGGCTCATTGCCCATAGAGCCTCAGGCGTCATCAGGTCTCCTTCGAGCTGGACGGTTTGCTTTTCTATGTTAACCTTATCGCTTTCCTTCTGCGTGCCGCATGCCGCACACAATAGAGCCGCTGCCATAATCGTTAGTATCTTTCTCATATATGCTGTTTTACGAGTTTACTTCCTACGGTTTGCCTGCTCCTGTTGCATCT
>JAFYYO010000019.1 GCA_017557475.1 Bacteroidaceae bacterium | reverse complement strand
TGCCAACGTAACAATGAAGAACGTGGCAAACCTGGAAGGCGAGGTCTATAAGACCACCAATCGCGTCATCCAGCGCCAACGTATGAAGGACAAACTGAACCAGATGTTCCCCGAAGTGTCAAAGCAATACGAAGTGGACCTTAACCATCACATCATTTACACGCACGACGAAGCCTCTACTCCCGTATTGAAACAGTACTGCATGGCCGTCAGCCTCTATCCCCTGATGACTGATGGTGTGGGCAACATCGACGGCGTCACTCCTGGTCCTCCTAACGACTTGCAGTCTTTCTCTGGACAAATCACGAACCTTACCTTCCTTCTCTCTTCCCAGTGTAAGGGTGCCGTAGCCTTCGGCGAATACTTCGTAGTACTGAACTACTACATCATCTCCGAGTTTGGTGCAAAGTGGTACGACCATCTCGACGACGTTGCCACCACCGACATTTGCATGCAAGAGCGCACAATCCGCGAACACATCCTGAAAGCCTTCAAGCAGTTCATCTGGGGCATCAACCAGCCTGCAGGCAATCGCTCCTATCAGTCTCCCTTCACGAACGTCTCTTATTACGATCACACATACTTCAACAGTCTATTCGCCGACTTCTGTTATCCAGACGGAACAAAGCCTGAATGGAAAGCTGTTGACACACTGCAACGCATGTTCATGAAGTGGTTCAACAAGCTTCGCCTGAAGCAACTGCTCACTTTCCCCGTCGAGACAATGGCTATGGTCTATGACCCCGAGACAAAGGACATCATCGACAAGGACTACAAGGACTTCACCGCAGAGATGTATGCAGAAGGTCATTCCTTCTTTACCTACATCTCCGACAGCGCTGACTCTCTTGCTTCATGCTGCCGTCTGAAGAACGAGTTGACAGAGAACACCTTCAATCCCACCTCAGGTCTGACTGGTGTGATGACCGGCTCATGCAATGTCATTACCTTGAACATCAACCGCATCGTGCAAGATGCCAAGCGCACCGTCTCCGGCACAGAAGGCGACTACGACTTCTACTCCTTCCTACGCCTTTACCTGACCACCATCCTGGAGCGCGTCTACAAGTATCACATTGCTTACAAGACAATGCTCTACGAAATGGAAGACCGCAAGATGTTCGCAGCATCAAATGGCGGCTACATCTACATCAGCAAGCTCTACTCCACTATCGGCATCAACGGACTGAACGAAGCAGCTCGCTTCCTCGGGCTGAAAGTTGGCAACAATCCCGAGTATATCCAGTTCCTGCAGCTCATCCTGGGCACCATCAAGGAAGAGAACAAGCGTCACAGCATC
Source organism: Bacteroidaceae bacterium (assembly GCA_017557475.1). Next base: position 8,996 of record JAFYYO010000019.1, on the reverse strand, counting down.
CACGACAAGAAGAAACCCTTCCTGTTCAATTCCGAAGTTGTTCCCGCAGAAGGTCTGGGTGGCAAGAACTATCGTTGGGACAAAGAGGATGGCTACTGGGTACCAGAAGACGAGAACCTCTACAACTCTTACTTCTACGACGCACACGATGACACTCGCGTACTTGACAAGTTCATTCTGCACGGACGCCAAACCTATCAATACACCGACGGCGGTAGTGCTCTGCACTGCAACCTGCAGGACCACCTCTCGAAGGAGCAGTACCTCAAGCTCATCGACTTTGCCATTGAGAACGGAACCTCGTACTACACCTTCAACATCCCCAACTCGAAGTGCGAGGACTGCGGCCACATCATCAAGAAACCCATCGAAGTTTGTCCTTGCTGCGGCAGCTCGAACATCACACAGTACACCCGCATCATCGGTTATCTGCGTCCAATCCCCGCTTTCGGTCGTGACCGTCAGATAGAAGCCGCCAAGCGCACCTACAGTTGTGGTCTGGGATAATGATGAAGTACGTCGATGTAAAGGAAGTCTTTGCTGAGATTCCCGATGAAATAACATTAGCTGTCAGCATCAGCGGTTGCCCGATCCATTGCCCAGGCTGTCACAGCCAATACCTTTGGGCCGATGTCGGAGTACCGCTTACCGTCGAGGCTCTTGCAGAGATGCTGGGAAGCCATATTGGCATAACGTGTCTCTGCCTGATGGGAGGCGACCAAGATCCCGCAGAGATTGACCGCTTGGCCCAATGGATAAAAGGGAATTCCCAAGTGCGCACCGCATGGTATAGTGGTCGTGACGAACTCCCACAAGAGATAAAGCTGAGCAACTTCGACTACCTAAAGACAGGACCATACGATGCAAAATGCGGTCCGCTGAACGTCAGGACGACCAACCAAAGGCTTTATCGCGTAGAACAAGGGAAGCTCACGGACATCACAAGCCGCTTCTGGAAGTAAGACACATCCTTATATAAGAAATGAGTGAACTCGACAATGTCAGGTTCACTCATTTCTTTTTTACCGAAGTATGAACTTCTTTCCGTTTCGGATATAGATGCTACCAGGTTTGGGGTTAGTGACGCGACGGCCAAAGAGGTCGAAGATAGCCCCATCCAAACCTTCCCAAGGGAAGACTTCAATGTCCTCGAAGGGAATCTCGACGCCAAGTATCATTTCGTCCGTAAGGTCGCCTACTATCGTGCCGAACTTGGCCCAGTCGGATGCCAGATAGGCCTCGAGAGCGCTGGGATAGACGTGAATCGTGGGATTACTATTGAAGATATAGTCCGAGAGGGTCGGAGGCGTGAGTGCTTTGACGTAAGCATGCTTGACGGGAGAATTGTAGAAGACGCCTTGACTTATAGATGTAACGCCGCTCCCGATGATGACCGTCGTCAGTCTTTCACAGCCTCCAAAGGCTTCGAGGCCTATTGAAGTTACGGCATCGGGGATTTCTATCATCCTAAGTCCCGAGAAGCGGAAGGCTCTGTTGCCTATTGAGGTTATCGTGAGAGGCAATGAAATTGAGACAAGCGTCTTGAAGCTATCGAAGGCGTAGGCTCCCATAACGTTAGCGGCTGTTCTGTATGACTGGCCGTCCACCTGACAATATGCGACGCCGCCACTCACGATTTGAGATCCCGCAAGGTTTATTGACTGAAGGTTACCCTCACTGATAAGCTTGCGCAGATGCTTGATGTCCGTACCGTTTATCTTTCCTGTTACGACAGCCTTAATGGCAGACTCCGTCAGTTCCGCAGACAGACCACCTGCCGTAAGGTTATTCACATACTCTATGCCGCCAGGCATTCTTGTAATCTCGTGCAGCGAACCATCGGCATCATAAGAGTAGAGCGTGAAGTCGTCACCAATACTTGTAGGAATGCAGAAGTGCTTGGCATTGCCGACAAACTTGAGGTTGTCGTTCGCATCAAGCGCTATAAAGCCTAACCCTCCTTCGCCTTCCAAAGCATAAAGCGAGTCAGCCCTGAGATAAGTATATTCCGAAGGAGCACACGCACCGGGCAAGTAGTCTGTGAACTGCCCCACTTCGCCGCACTGACCGACCTTTTCCGACTCACGACGCTTCTTGCCTGCCGTAGTGAGGAAGCCCGTTGTGAGCACATAATCGGCGCGGTCTTCGATGAAGAGTATCTCGCGGTTCTTGGTCGGATACTGTGCTATCTCAGCCAACGTATTGTCGATGTCCGCTTGAGTCACCGTCATCGAGTGGGCTCCGTAGTCATTTACGATATAGTTCGTGAGTGGTTCGAAGAAGCCCCAAACCCTGAAGAAGTCGGTCAGGTCCTCTCCTACAATCTCGCACACTTTGCGGACGAACTTCAGACAACCCGTGTTTGATTGATATCTTTCCAACGGGTCATCGCGAAGCGCATTGAAGAGCGTCGGATAGAACGACGTGTTCTTCTGTGCCAGATGATAGTAGAGATAGAGTTGCCAATACATGCGCATCTGGCTGTCGAGCGGTCGTGTGAAGAAAGGTTCGTGCCGTGCATACTCATCCATAATCGTGGAGAGCGGAGCGCCATTTGTTGTTACGAGACCCGTGTGGAAACGGATATAGTTCGAGAAAAGGTTGTTCGAGACCTCGGTTCCGCCTTCCACAGTGATGGGTCCCTGGTTGTTGTGACCGCATTCATGTGCAGCACACCAGTCGTCGAAGGTTGAAGTCTTGCTTACATCGAAAGAGCTTTGAACGCAACCTGAGGTATTGTACATCGTCCTGAACCATGAAGAATTAGCAAAGCCGCCGTCGGTCGATTCGCCTTCAACTGCAAAGTTCGGGTTATTATAGTACTGTGGGAAGTACGATTCACCACCCGTTAGATAGAAGGGAGACTCGGCTCGTTTGCCGGAAGCAACAGATTCGCTGATACCTGCAAGCTCCTTCTCCCAAACGGTCAGGCTGTCGAACCAGCAGATACTCTTGTCGATGGTTCTCGGCCAAACAGACCTGTAGGTGCTTGTCTTGAAGTGGAAGAGAGCCTGACCGCCTTTCACCGTGAAGCGTTCATGCGTGGCTTTAGCGAGGATTGCCTTGTAGTCGGTATTGCTTGCACGCGCCACATCATAGTAGCCATTCACGATGCCGCCTTCGATGTGAATCTTCATGTCGGGCCACTCACTGAGCGTCTTGGTCATCGACTGCGTGTCTGCTGTGTATAATATGTAGAAGAGAGCGTTCGGCGAGCCATCCACCACATTCAGTCCCTTCTTGAGCATCTTGCCCTGCTTGGCATTCGTGATGAGGTCGTTGCCTGCACAGCCTGCCATGTAGAGCGTTGCTCCAGACGGAACATCGTCATTCACGAAGACATACAGAGGGTCGCTACCTGTCGTGTAAATGCCTGTTGGATTGCCCATGAAGCTGCCTCCGGTAGTCTTCAACTTATTGTTCCAATAGCTGGCATCGCTGTAAGCATTGTAGTCGTGGATGCGGAAGTCCTTCTCGTAGTTTGCCCAGGTCTCGTTCTTTAACTTGAGAGCAATGGGAATCATGTACGACGGCATCCCTGCTTCGGTCAGGCTTTGCGTCAGTTCCTCATCGCTCATCGCCTTGTATTCGGCTTTCAACTCCGTGCAAGCAACGTCCTCGAAGAAGTTTCCAGCCAAGTTGTTGACGACATCGCTGGAGTCCGTTTCCTCGGGATAGTAGTTTTCCAACTTGCCGACAATCGAGCCATATTGGTTCCAGGAGGATGCCTTGTACTCCTCCAAGACACTGGAATAGACGCGAATAGTAGGCCTTGCCGTAAAGATATAGGCATCCAGCGAAGGCGGCGTCTTAGGCTTTACGGAGACCGTCGTAATGGAAGACGAGTTATAGAAAACTGCCTGATTGAGTATGGAAACTCGGCGACCGATGACAACTGTCTTGAGAGAACCGCAATCGGCAAATGACGCGTGGCCAAGATGGGTTACGCCATCGGGAATCTCCACCTTTGTGATGCCGGTCTTCGAGAACGCATATCTGCCGATATCAACGATTGTCGTCGGCAGAGTTATCGAGGTCAACTTGGAGCAATCGGCAAACATGTAGTCTCCCAGGACGTCGTTTGTCGTCGTGTAACTCTCGTTGTAAGCCTCACCGCCGCTGACGATGCGGACATCCGCGAGGTCGAGCTTCGTGAGTTTATTCGCATTTATCCTTTCGCGAAGGAACTTCACGTCAGTGCCGTTGATGAAGCCCGTCAGTTTGACCAGCCTTCCTGCCGATTCCATGAGCGAGGAAAGTGTACCTGCCGTCGCCACATGAATGGTATCTGCCGACCAAGCATTCTCTCCCAAAAGGAAGGCGATGCCGGCCAGCATCACTCGAAGTGTTCCCTTGATTCCTATGTCTTTCATTTTCGATAGATTAGTCTCCGCAGAAAACATAACACGCCTAGTTGGCAAACATAACACGCCTAATTGGCAAACTAGGCACGCCTAATTGGCAAACTAGGCACGCCTAGTTGAGCAACTAGCCGTGCCTAATTTCCAAGCCTCACTTTTTTACTTATTGAACATGAACTTTTTGCCGTTCCTGATATAAATGGTGCCGGGCTTCAGGTCGGTAACCCTGCGGCCCATCAGGTCATAAGTAGTGACGTTAGAGCCCTTAAGGTCATTAAGGTCACTAAAGTCCTTCACATCTTCTATGCCATTCGCCATGTCGAAGGTAAGGTCGCCTACAAGCGTGCCGAACCTCTCCCAATTAGCTGCCTGGTAAGCCTCGAGCGCTTCTGCATAGACGTGAATGGTGCGGTTCTTTCCAGAGAAGAGATAGTCGCTAACGCCATTCAAAGTCGGAGGAGTAAGGGGAGCAACATAAGCTTCCTTGACACCAGAGCTGTAGAAGACGCCCTGATCCATCGAGGTAACGCTCTTGCCGATATAAACGGTGTTCAACGAACTGCAATATGCAAAGGCATCGCCACCTACGGTAGTCACATTGTCGGGAATGATAGCCTTCTTGATACTTGAACCCGAGAAGGCACTTGCCCCAATCGAAGTCAGGCTTACCGGCAAATTTATGACTGACAGCTTCTTGACGTTCTGGAAGGTAGAAGCAGCTATGGTCTTGGTAACAGCCAGCTCGAGATCAAGGGATTGAAGGTTCTCATTAGTGATAAGTTTCTTCATATAAGTGATATCCGTCGTATTTATCGGACCACTGACAATCAACTTGATGACCTGATCGTTCTTCAGCTCTGTCCTGAGCGTACCTGCCCTCGACAGCACGACATATTCTGTGCCGCTGCCTCCATAGGTCAACTCATGGAGTGAGCCGTCAGCATCGAGTGAATAGATGGTGTAGTCGTTACCGATGATTGTCGGGATACAAATGTTCTTAGCGTTGGAAGCATACTTGATATTGTTTTCATCATCGAGCATGAAGAAGCCAAGACCGCCGGAACCCTCGAAAGCGAAGAGAGAGTCGGACTTGAAGTAAACGTATTCCGAAGGCTCGCAACCACCTTCAAGGTAAGACGTGAACTGACCAAGTTCGCCGCACTGACCGACTCGGTCCGAACCGTTGCGCTTCCTGCCAGCAGCCTGAAGGAAGCCTGTGGAGAGCACATAGTCAGCACGATCCTCGATGAAGAGAATCTCGCGATTCTTCACAGGATACTGCGCGATGGTGTTCTTCGTTGAAGTAATGTTTGCTTGCGTAACAGCGATATCATGCGTTCCATAGTCCTCGATCTTGCTTCCTTTCTTAATAGGCTCGAAGAAACCCCAGATGTCGAAGAAATCTGTAAGGTCTTCCTGAGCAATCTCGCAAACCTTACGAACAAACTTCAAGCCGCCATTATTGTTGTTAGAACTGTTGTACAGAACAAGCGGATCGTTGCGCAAAGCTTTGAAGAGCTCGGGATAGAAGGATGTGTTCTTCTGTGCCAGATGATAGTAGAGGTAGAGATCCCAGTATAAACGCAAGCGGCTGTTCACATCTCTATAGTAGAAAGGTTCGCGACGAGCATATTCCTCCATCACGGTAGCAAGCGTCGAACCATTCGAAGAGTTGAGTCCACCGAGATAGCAGACAAGATTCGAGAAGACATTGTTCGAGGCTTCCGTGCAGCCTTCCACATTGATAGCCCTCTGGTTGTTGTGGCCACACTCGTGACCAGCACACCAGTCGTCCATGTTTTTATTAGTGGCGTCAAGGCAGTTCTTGATGCAATCGAAGCCATTGTAACTGGTCCTATAAGCCGTTGAGTTTGCGTATCCTGCATCCTCGGGCTCACCTTCGATGGCGAAGTTCGGGTTGTTGTAGTAGAGAGGATAGATAGCTTCACCGCCTGTCAGATACCAAGGATAACCGGCCTTCTTGCCTGTTGCCACCTCCTCAGTCATGCCCATCAGGTTCTTTTCCCAGACTGCAACACTGTCGAACCAACAGATACTCTTGTTCATTTTAGTAGCCGTCGTGAATATCTTCTTGAAGGAAGCGGTCTTGAGGTTGTAGAGTGAGTGCGCACCTCTGACGGTAAAGCGGTTCAGCTTGGCAGCATTTAGGATCTTCAGGTAGTCGGTGGAGGCGTGGAAGTTGACGTCATAATAGCCGTTCACCTTGCCGCCTTCCACATGTATCTTCATCTCAGGCCATTCGCTGAGTGTCTTCGTCATTTTCTTCGTATCAGCTGTATAGACGATGTAGTAGAGAGCGTCCTTCGTTCCTTCAATGATATTAAGGCCTTTCTCCAACTTTGTTCCTGTCTGGGCATAGGTAATGAGTTGGTTCTCAACACAACCTGCGAAGTAAAGTGTTGCGTCGGAAGGCACATCTTCATCTACGAAAACATATATTTCGTCTCCGTCGTTCTCAGCATAGATGCCAGTCGGGTTGCCCATATACGAGCCACCGCTGGCCATCATCTTGTCGTTCCAGTAGTTGGCATCGCTGTATGCCTTATAGTTGTGAATGCGGAAGTCTTTCTCATAGGCAGCCCATGTCTCATTCTTCACCTTGAGAGCGATGTCAATCATATACTGCGGCATCTCCACTTCAGCCAGAGTAGCAGCCAGCAGAGAATCGCTCATTTCCTGATATTCAGGCTTCAACTGTGTGCAGGCAGCATCTTCGAAGTAATTACCCGACAAAGTCTTTGCGATAGTATTGGGGTCTGATTCCATCGGGTAGTAGTTCGCCAATGTTCCAGAGATGGTGCCGTAATCCTTCCAACCCGATTGCCTGTAGTCGGCCAACACCTCTCTATAGACGTAGATAGTGGGGCTTGACGAGAACAAATAGGCTGGTGTGCTCGGAGGTGTGAGGGGCTTCACATAAGCTTTCTTGACAGGAGAGCTGTAGAAGACACCCTGATACAGTTGACTCACTTTCCGTCCAATGACAACACTAGCCAGCGAACTGCAATAAGCAAAGGCATCGCCGCCAATTTGCGTCACCGAATTGGGGATATCGATTGTCTTGAGGCCTGTCCTTGCAAAGGCATTGGTCAAGATAGCCGTTACATTCGTTGGCAGAACCATTGCCTGAAGTTTTGAGCACTCGTAGAACATCTGTTCGCCGATGATATTCTTCTGCGTCGTATGAGTACCATCGTAGGCTACGCCGCCACTTACGATACTTACTTCCGACCAGTCGAGCTTTGTCACAGTTCCTGCAACGACCAACTCGCGGATGTACTTGATATCGGTTCCATTGATGACACCCGTCACCTTCAGTTCTGTATCAGTACTTGTTAGAAGAGAAGACAGCGTTCCCGCAGTCTCAACATTGATTTCGGTCACAGCCCAAACGCTTGTCTGAACGAGACACAATACGGCTGCAACAGACAGCCTTTTAATTACCTTCATGCTTTTCATCTTATATTTCTTTTTGTTATTTGTCAAAACTTATTTAACCATAAACTTCTTGCCGTTCCTAATGTAGATGGTTCTTGGCTTGAGGTTCGTAACTCGACGCCCCATCAAGTCATAGGTGGCAACACTCGAGTCCGTATGATCTTTAAGGTCCTCCAGCTCTTCGATGCCAAGGATGATTTCGTCCGTAAGGTCGCCTACGATTGTACCGTAGTTTGCCCAGTCCGATGCCTGATACTTCGAAAGCGCACTGGCATAGACGTGAATCGTGGGATTACTGGAGAAGAGATAGCTCGAAATGCTCGGAGGAGTGAGAGGTGTGACGTAAACATCCTTTACAGGAGAACTGTAAAATGCACCTTTCGACAAAGTATTGACGCTTTTGCCAATGAGAACTATAGTCAACTCATCACAATATGCAAAGGCGTCTTCACCTATGCTTGTCACTTTATCAGGAATTACAATCTTCTTAAGACCTGTTCTGGAGAAAGCATTCGAGCCTATCTTTGTAATAGTGAGTGGCAACTCCATGGAAGCGAATTTCCGTAAGCCATAGAAAGAGTAATCGCCCATGCTGTTGAGACTTGTGCTGTATGAAGTGCCGTTGTTTGTGTAATAGGCTCCGCCGCCAGTTACGACTCTGGCTTCCGAGAGGTTGATGCTTTGGAGGTTTCCTTCGTTGATGAGTTGTCTCATGTACTTAATGTCCCGACCATTGATTCTTCCATTAATGGTAAGTTTGATGACATTGACCTGGTCGTCCGTGAGTTCCTTTTGAAGTGTGCCTGCCGTCGCGAGCGTGACACTTTCTTCGCCACTGCCTGCTTTAGTAACTTCGCGAAGCGTGCCATCGGCATCAACACTATAGATGGTGAAGTCGCGGTCAATGCTTTTGGGTATTACAATGCATCTGGAATTGGCTGCATACTTGACGTTGTTGTCTGCATCGAGCATGAGGAAGCCTATGCCTCCTGTGCCTACCATTGCATAGAGTGAGTCTGAGCGGTAATAGACATACGACGAAGGTTCACAGGCTCCGGGCAGATAGCTGGTGAACTGCCCGACGTCGCCCCAATGATTGTCATCTTGCCCTAATCGCTTCTGTCCTGCTGTCGTAACGAAACTTGTAGTCGGGAAACTCTCTACGCGATCCTCTAT
>JAFYYO010000191.1 GCA_017557475.1 Bacteroidaceae bacterium | reverse complement strand
CTTCACCTCGAACGACGTGACCTGCTACATTGAGGACATTCCCTCGAACGAGATAGAGAACTGGGCTAAGGTGCAGGCCGACCGCTTCCAGAATATGGTGATTCGCGGCTTCCACACCGAGCTGGAGGCTGTCTATGAGGAGTACAACATTGGCCTCTCGGACGACGGGAACAAGCAATACGAGGCTCTGCTGGCGAAGCTCTTCCCCACGCATCCCTACGGCACGCAGACCACCATCGGCACGCAGCAACATCTGAAGAATCCCTCCATCACGAACATCAAGAACTACTTCGCCAAGTGGTATGTGCCCAACAATGTGGCTATCTGTATGGCAGGCGACTTCGACCCCGACAAGACGTTGGCAATCATCAAGAAGTACTTCGGCGAGTGGAAGCCAGGCGAGGACGTCAGTCAGCCCACTTTCCCCGAACTGGAGCCGCTTACAAGCCCTGTCGATACCACCGTCATCGGTCAGGAAGCCGAGAACATCTGGTTGGGTTGGCGCTGCGAAAAGGCCTCTTCCCTGCAGAACGACACTTTGGAACTCGTGGATGCCATTCTTTGCAACGGTAGGGCGGGCTTGCTCGACCTCGACCTGAATCAGGAAATGAAGGTGATGCAGGCTGAGTCGGGAGTGGAGGCAATGCTCGACCACGGCTTCTTCCTGATGGTCGGAATGCCCAAGGAAGGGCAGTCGCTCGACGAGGTGAAGGAACTCCTGCTGGGAGAATTAAATAAGCTGAAATGTGGCGACTTTGACGATGATTTGCTCGTCTCTGCCCTGAACAATAAGAAACTGAATGAACTGCGGAGCCTCGACCACAATCAGGCTCGCACGAGCAAGATGCTGGATGCCTTCATCAACGGTATAGATTGGGAGCAACAAGTTGGGCAGATGGACCGCCTGAGCAAGATAACGAAGCAGGAGGTTGTGGATTTTGCGAATCGCTTCTTCACCGAGGGCTACGTGACTGTCTATAAGCGTCAGGGTGTGGACAATACGCAAAAGAAGATTGACAAGCCTGCCATCACGCCCATCCCCACGAATCGCGACCTCGTCAGCCAGTTCGTCACCGACATTCAGGAGGCAAAGGTTGACCCTATTGAACCGCTATTCCTCGACTTCAAGAAAGACCTCTCGTTCTTCGACACAGCGAAGGGCTTGCCCGTCATCTACAAGCAGAATAAGGAGAACGAACTCTTCGACCTGCAGTTCCGCTATGAGTTCGGTCAGGAAGACGACAACCGCTACGACGTGGCAGCAAGCTACATCGACTATCTCGGCACGGACAAACTCTCTGCGGCTCAGGTTAAGCAACAGTTCTACAAGATGGCTTGCAACTATGCCATCAGCGTGAATGCAGATGCCATCACCATTGGTCTCAGCGGTCTCAGCGAGAATATGTCCGAGGCACTCGCTCTGCTCGAAGACCTGCTCCACAATGCGAAGGTTGACGAGAATGCTTACGAGCAGATGGTAGGGCTCATCCTGAAGAACCGTCAAGACCAGAAGTCGGAGCAGCGCAGTTGCTTCACTATGCTTGGGCAGTACGGAATGTACGGCGAGCACAATGCCCTTCGCGACAATATGACGGCTCAGCAGTTGCAGGAAACCAATCCTCAGGAACTGCTCGACCTCCTGAAGAACATCGACCAGTACGAGCATCAAGTCCTCTATTATGGTCCTCTCTCGAAGGATGAACTTGACAAGTGCGTCACCGACCTGCATCCCACAGAGAAAGACCTGAAGCCTGTGCCTGAAGGCGAACCTTATAAGTTGCAATTGGCTACGGAGCCCGAGGTCATCATCGCACCTTATGATGCCAAGAACATCTACATGCGCATGTATTATAATGAAGGTAAGGAGACCAACCTCGACGAGCACGCCACAATCGATGTCTTCAACGAATACTTTGGCGGAGGCATGAACGGAATCGTCTTCCAAGAGATGCGCGAGGCTCGCGGACTGGCTTATAGCGCTGCAGCTTACTATCTCACACCCTCGAAGAAGGGCGAGCCCGAGAGCTTCTTTACCTACATCATCACTCAGAACGACAAGATGATGGATGCGGTCAACCAGTTCCGCGAAATCACCGACAACTTGCCCGAGAGCGAGGCTGCCTTCCAGATTGCCAAGGATGCCCTCACGAAGCAGATTGCGAGCCAGCGCACCACCAAGTTCGGTGTCATCATGGCTTACCTCAATGCAAAGCGACAAGGCTACGACTTCGACGTGAACAAGAAGATTTTCGAGGACTTGCAGGGGCTCAGCCTGAAGGACATTGCTGACTTCGAGAAGAAGTACATGGCTCAGAAGGTGGGCCGCTACCTCATCCTCGGCAACGAGAAAGAACTCGATATGGCTACTCTCGGTCTGATTGGTCCCATCCGTCGCGTCTCACTCGAGGAAATCTTCGGATACTAATCGAGAGCCATCATAAAAGAATAGCCTGAGGTTGATGCCCCAGGCTATTTTTGTTTGAACGATTGTTATTGCTTATCTTAATAATATTTTTTGTCCATTAATAATATTAATTCCCTTCTGAGGCGAACTGAGGCGCTGACCTAAAAGATTGTAAGTGCCTTCGTTGTCCGTTGTCTGTTGTCCGTTGTCCATTATTGTCTTTATCCTCGTCGGGTTAGGACGAATGCCTGTCAGTCCGAAGTCGATATACTGACCTCCGCCTTTGTTTATGCACTCTATGGCGATAACGTTCGTGTCGTCGGGAGTCAGGGCATCCATTGCTTCTTGATTGATGACAATATTCTTGTAGGCAGTAAGATAACCGCTCTCTTGGAAGGCTTCTACTCCGTTGAAATAGACCGTCACATCCTCGTCGTGATGAATCCTTGCTGAAAGGGCTTTCATCTGCTCGGGAGTGAATCCCGTCAGGTCAAGATGGTAACGAAGGCGAATGACAGAACCTGTCCAGTTAGTGTTCACATGGCTGCCAGGAGTACTGCTTATGCCAAAGCCTGACAAGCCCTCACTCCAAGAGGCATCGTTGAAGGTCTGCTTCGTCCAATTGGTGTTTGTGGCAGAAGTCGTCACGTATTTCCACATCTGCGGCTCCTTCTCTGCAGTGGGCAGTATGTCGCATTCCTCGTAGATGAAGTAACCTAATATCCTCTGAAGTTCCTCTGTCGTGATGACCAATACAGAACCTTCCTGAGCCTCTTCAGGAAGCGAGATTTCGTATTCATTGCAAGGATACCACTTACCCTCTGTGATATCGCCCGACCTGTGTATAGCCTGCCTGTTCCTTTCTGTGGAGTTGCAGAGCAGGAACCAACCTGAATCGTCGAGGGCAGGGAAGGTCTGAGGAGCACGATGTTTGGGTATCTGCGAACTGAAGATGCGCTGAGCTTCTGAGAAGGTCGTTCCCGTTACTCTTAAATTGTTGAACTGCGTCTGCATAAGATTCCTGTCGGAATTGTAGAAGATGCCGGTATAGGTGTCGCCACTTTTCTCGATATGCATGTCGTAAACAGAGTAACTTGTGGAATAGTAGGCTCGTGGGGAGCCGAAGCGTTTCCAATCCTTTGTTGTGGAGAGGTAAATGTTGCTCCTGTCTCCGTCCTTAGCATTCCAATAAACGAAGAATGTGGATGAAGACTCGTTGTATATCCATTCGGGCGACTCTGCCTTGCTGATTGCCGCAGTAGAAGGCTTTGCGAGTATGTTTCCGCTCTCTCCTGTCTGCCAGTGAATGAGGTCTTCGCTTTGGAGATGGTAGAAGCCGGGCTTACTGTTGTCCGCCATTCCTGCTACCAAATGGAAGATGTCCTTTCCATCGATATTGACTCTGCGGACGAAAGGTGCTTTGAGTTCAATCTCCTCAAACTCGCCACTGAGGATGGAGCGATTTCCATTGATGGTTTTCCATGTCGCTCCGTCCATACTATAGGCATAATGCAGTTTGTTGCTCGTCGGCAAGGTGTAGGTCATCAGGTAAGCTTTATCGCTTGCACTTGTGAATTCAGGAGCAGGAGTCCTTTCAGGCATAGGCTCTACCTGCAAGTCAGAATTGGGAGTATAGTTTCGCATCTTCAGGCCGCAATCGATGAACTGACCGCCTGTGGTTTGCTTGCAATGGATGGCGATGAGATTGCTTGTCCCGTCGAGTTTCAATGCTTGAAGTCCTTCGGGAAGGAGTGGCCATTGCTCGTACTTCGTGTTGTAGCCCGTCACCTTGAGTGCGAGTACTCCATTGATGTAAATCTCTGCATCCTCGTCGTGGAAGAGCCAGAGGCGAAGGTCTTGAATCCTGCTGACATCGAAATTGTTGATGGTGAAGTTTCGCCTTATCCATATGTCGCTGCTTGTCCACGAGGTTCTTCCTCCGCCGCCAAAGCCTGCAGTACCTGTTTTCCAACCTGTCAGGTCGAAGTCTGCGGTGTTCCAACCTTCAGCGGGTTCAGTCGTCGTATATCTCCAAGAGATGCTTGATGATTCGTCGCCTGCAGGCACTATGGTCGTGGCACTACTGTAGCGAGAGTCAATGGTTCGCATAATCTTTGCCTTCATGCCTTCCTGTTGAGCAGGAGAGACTTTCAGGACTTTGCGGTCATAAGTCAGGATTCCGTTGCATTCCTGTTCTACATCGGTAATCTGCGTATAGACCGACATCCACAGGCCTTTCTCCTTTTGGAGTTCTTGCAAGCGGTCGGTGTAGTGGTCGTAGAGGTTTGTATAGGTGTCGGCATCTTCCACAGTGGTGTAGTTGACGTCGGAGCCTGCCCACATATGGTCTTCTATGAAGAGGTTGATGCCGCCGAACTCGCCACAGGAAGCCACACGCTCGTTCAAAGCATTTGTGGCTGCACCCGGGGCAGGGTAGGAGTGAACATCAAGGAAGTCGCCCATCTCGACATCGGTCCAACCCGTTACTGCATGCACGAAGCGACCTGGATCGTGATTGGCATTGATGACGCTGTTCACGGCTCTGTGGGTATGTCCCATTCCTTGCTCGACATGTTGTCCCCAACCTTCATTGATGACCACCCAAGCACCGATACAGGGATGTTGACGAGTGGCATCGATTAGCATCTCGTTCTCGTGGTAGAAATTCTCCATTGCATAGTCGATATTGCCTATTGCTCCGCTTCCGCAACCTGAAGGCATATCCTGCCATACAACCAATCCGTTCCTGTCGCACCACTCGAACCACAGGTCGTTCTCGAGTTTGATGTGCTTGCGGACCATATTCATGCCGAAGTCCTTCATCACCTGCAAGTCATAGACCATAGCCTCGTAGGAAGGAGGTGTCAAGAGTCCGTCGGGCCACCAACCTTGGTCGAGGGGACCGTACATATATAGAGGCTTGTTGTTCAAGAGGATGGCAGGATGTCCGTCCACCATAGCGCGAGAGAACTTCCTCATGCCGAAGTATCCGCTCACCTTGTCAATCTCCTGTCCTTCCTCGTTGATGGTGATGTCGAGGTCATAGAGGTTCGGCTCATCAGGGCTCCAAAGTTTTGCATTAGGGATAGCGAGCGTGAAAGTCTGTTCCGAGTTTCCTGTCTGCTCGGCAACCAAGTTGTCGCCGTCCTTAACCTTCAGCGTCAAGGAGCAAGGCGCAGAGGTCTTTACCTTAATGGAAACAGAGGAGTTGTCGATGTCGGGAATTGGCTCGTAACTGAGAATGTGAGTGGGGCTGACGGGTTCCAACCACACAGTTTGCCAGATGCCACTGTTCGGAGTGTACCAAATGCCGCTTGGCGAGACGCTTTGCTTGCCGTTAGGCTGACCTCCGTCTGTCGGATCCCAAACAGCCACTTGAAGTTCTTGCTCAGTTCCTTCTTGCAGGTAGGGTGTGATGTCGAAGAAGAAAGGCACAGAGCCGCCATCGTGCGTGCCTGCCAATTGTCCGTTCACATAGACATAGCAACGCCAATCGACGGCTCCGAAATGCAGAAGAATGTTCTTGCCGCTGAAGCTCTCGGGCAGGGTGAAAGTGCGGCGATACATGTGTGTGGCTCGCCTGTTGGAAGAATAACTCTTGTCCATAATGCCCGATAGTGCCGACTCGACGGGAAATGGCACGAGAATGGCTTTCGAGAAGTATGTGGCACGCCTCTCGTAGTCATAGTTGATTGACGAGCGCTTGAAGTATCTCCACACGCCGTTCAGGTTCATCCATTCCTGTCTTTTCATCGACGGACGGGGATATTCCGGCCAAACGTTCTCAGCCGTCAGTTGTTCGCCCCAAGGCGTCATCACAGGCGCGGTCTGTTTCGTCCAAGTACTTTGTGCAAAAGCATTCTCTGTAAAGGTTAGCACGAGGGCAATAGCGGCTATCGTGCTGAGGGTGAATCTTTTCATATATATGTTTTGTTTAGTTTCAGAAACAAGCGTACAATCATTCCCAAGACCTAATCCTCGAAGTCGTATCTGTCGAGCAGTTTGCCGCATTTCGAGCAGAAGACCTCGTGCTTGTAGATTACGTTCCCGCAGTCGTTGCAGCGATACGTTTGTTCTTCGGTCTGCTTAGGCGCAACCTCTTTGTTTTCCATGTTCTCGTTTACAGTAGTTTCCATAGTTTTATCATCATTTGCTTGGCAAAGATACGAATAAACGAGAGAAATACAAAGGAAAAACAAAAGTTTTTGCTTTTATTTCCGAGTGGAAGTATGTTCGAGATTTATCTCAAAGATACGAATAAGCGAGAGAACTACAAAGGAAAAACAAAAGTTTTTGCTTTTATTCCCCATATACGCAAAAGGAATTAGCAAAAATATTTGTGAAAGCACTCAATATAACGTGGATGAAAGGCGGGTTTTACATAGTATCCCGATGGCCCTCCCATAAAAGTACTCCAGTACAAGCGTGGAGGTACTCGAGTACATACGTGTGAGGACTGCAGTACTGACGCGCGAGGACTGAGGGCGAAGCAGGGTTAGTTTGGGAATGCTCCTCAGTATATAAAAGAAAAAGCCGCTCTGTTTCTCTCAGAACGGCTTTGTGGATGTTGCCACTAAATTTCACTTCAGCGTGAACTTCACTTTGCAGGTTAGGCGGTCGCTTGAGTCGCCGGCTTGGGCAATGAAGTCACCTGACTCTGCCTTCCAATCGTCGATGCTCTCGTCCCAAAATGAAAGGGCGCGCTTGTCGGTCTTCAGGGTGACGGTCTTCGTCTCTCCCGGCTTCAGGCTAACCTTCTGAAAGGCTTTCAACTCCTTGACAGGACGGTCTACGCTGCACTTCGTGTCGGTTATGTAGAGTTGAACGACGTCGCTTCCTTCCACGCTTCCCGTGTTCGTGACATCAACGGTAAACTGCATATTGCCGTCGGTCGTGACAGGACTTAAAGCCTTGAGATTGCTTACCTTAAAGGTCGTATAACTCAAGCCGTGACCAAAGGCGAAGGCGGGTTTCAACTTCTGCTTGTCCGTCCAACGATAGCCGACATAAATGCCTTCCTTGTACTCCTCGTCGATGACGTCGTGCTTCTCTCGCCAAATACCCGGAAAAGCCGCTTTATCAAAAGAGTGAGCGCCGACCTGATTCAAGTTCTCGTACCAAGTGAAAGGCAGATGACCGCTTGGATTGGTATTGCCAAGAAGCACATCAGCCAAACCGATGCCTGCCTCGCTACCGAGGAACCAACCTTGCACGATGGCGGCTACTTGCTTGCGCCAAGGCACGCAAACCGCATTACCACTGATGTTGACGTAGATGGTCTGCTTGTTGACGGCAGCCAAAGCCGTGATGAGTTTGTCCTGACCATAAGGCAGTTCCATCGACTTGCGGTCGTGACCCTCGCAATCCTGATAGTCGCTCTTGTTTAAGCCTCCGAAGATGATGACGTAATCAGCCTTCTTCGCCTTCTCAACTGCCTCAGCAATAAGCACTTCAGGAGCACGGTCGTCCTTCAAGTCCTGACCTGTCGAGACGCCATTGTAGTTGCCGTTCACGTCGCCTACATAACCGCGAGCAAAGTCGATGCTTCCTTTAGGTAAGCGCATTTGGAGCCCTTGCAAGGGACTGATTTCGTGCTGAGCCTTCAGGGAACTTGAACCTCCGCCAACGGTCATCATCTTGATGGCATTCTCGCCAACCACAAGAATCTTCTTGCCTTCCGGCTTGATGGGCAGGACATTACCTTCGTTCTGCAAGAGGACAATACCTTCAGCAGCAACTTTCTGAGCCACTTCGTAATGGCTCTCGCTGCACAGGAAACCATAAGGACGCTGCTTGTTCATCGTGGTTCGGAAGAAGAGACGCAACACTCGGCGCACCTTCTCATCGAGTTCCTTTGTGGTGTATTTGCCCTCGACGATTGCCTTCTGATACTGCTTCGAGAGGAAGTAGAGGTCGTAAGCCTTCGCCGTTCCTTCGCTCAAGCCGTTTGTCCAAGTGCCGAACTCCATATCAAGCCCGTTCTTGACTGCTTGGTCGAGGTCGTGAGCACCTCCCCAATCGCTTACCAAAACGCCGTCGAACCCCCAATCCTGCTTCAGTATCTTGTTGAGCGTGTATTGGTTATGGCAGTTGTGCTCGTTCTTGTAGAGGTTGTAAGCACCCATCACACCCCAAGCCTTTCCTTCCTTGACGGCAGCCTCGAAGCCGGGAAGATAGATTTCGTGAAGGGCTCTGTCGCTCACAATCACATTCACCTGATGACGATACTCCTCCTCGTTGTTGAGACAATAGTGCTTCACACAACTTGCGACGCCAACGCTCTGCAGACCTTGAACATAAGGCACAACCATTCGAGACGTCAGATAAGGGTCTTCGCCAAGATACTCGAAGTTGCGACCTCCGAGAGGCGTACGGTAAATGTTGATGCCTGGAGCCAAAATCATACCCTTGCCTCGATACAACCCCTCTTCGCCCAAAGCGTGACCATAAGCACGGGAAACGACAGGATTCCAAGTCGCGGCTAGACACGTGAGAGCAGGAAAAGCCACACAAGAGTCGTTGCTCTGACCTGCTTGCTCCCATTCGTCCCAAAGCACATCAGGTCGAACGCCGTGAGGTCCGTCGTCAGTCCAAAAGTCAGGCAAGCCGAGACGCTTCACACCGGCACTCGAGAACTTGCTTTGAGCGTGAATGACATCAATCTTCTCGGCAAGCGTCATACGCCCCAAAGCATCTTCCACACGAGCCTCGATGTCCTTCGTGGGGTCGAGATAAACGGGAGTCTGTGCTTGCAAAAGTGAAGCAAAAGCACAAAGGAGAAGGGTTATCTTGTACTTCATAACATTACCTATTTTATAATAGAAAGTTTTGTTCCGTTTAGTAAATCGGCAATCGGCATGCGTTTCTTGCCTGCGAGTTGCACTTCATCAAGAGAGAGAGAACCGTCAGGCAACTCAACTCGCAAAGTCTCTCCTTTAAGGGGAGATTTAGAGGGGTCCTTCGAGGCCTTGAAGACTTTCATCTCCGTCTCTTTTCCGTTGGCAATCACTCTCGTCCAAGCTGCGGGATAGGGACTCAGACCTCGAATGAAGTTGTAGGCGCTCTCGAGGGTGTGCTCTTCCCAACGAATCTGACAAGTGTCCTTGAAGATTTTCGGAGCAGGTCGAAGGGGCTCGTCCGTTATGAATTGGCTTTGGTCGATGGCTTTAGCCTCTCCGCTTTCGATGAGTCGAACCGTCTTGATGACCAACTCGGCACCTTGCATCATGAGTTTGTCGTGTACGTCTTCAGCACAATCATTCTCGCTGATGGGGATGCGTTCCTGCAGGATGATGCGACCCGTATCGATTTGCTCGTCGAGGAAGAAAGTCGTGATGCCCGTTTCTTTGTCGCCGTTGATGATTGCCCAATTGATGGGGGCTGCACCTCGATACTGAGGTAGGAGTGCGGCGTGAAGATTAAAGGTGCCAAGAGGAGGCAGGCTCCAAACCACTTCAGGAAGCATTCGGAAAGCGACGACT
>JAFYYO010000190.1 GCA_017557475.1 Bacteroidaceae bacterium | reverse complement strand
GAGCGACTGCACGGTTTTGAACGCCTGTAGAAACAGTCATCGTACCTTCTGCAGTGAAGTTCTTAACTACTGCGCCAGTAGACAACTTACCGAACAAACCATTGTACTCACCTGTTGCTGTGTAAGTGATATTCTTAATAGTAAAGCCTTGGCCATCAAATGTACCCGTGTAGGGCTTAGCCTTCGAACCAATAGAAGTCCATGCATTATTGGTGATTACCTCAGAGAGGTCGAGGTCAGCAGTAACGACTGCATCTGCATCGCTCTCGCCTGCATTAACCAATGAAGCGAAGCTTGCCAGCTGCATAGCATTTGCAATCTGATATACACCATCTACTTGTTCGATTTGGGAAGCAGCTACAAGAGCAGGAGCCTCCTGAGTGATGTATGCCAGAGCTGCATTAAACAGAGGAAGCAGATTGTCTGCGGTTGCACCTGCCACTGCAGTAATCTTAGCTGTTGCGGTAGCTACGATTTGGGCCTGCAATGCCTCAGGAATGCTTACGCCTGCGAACTCAGCAAGAACAGCTTGGCCGACCTTCTGCAGAGAGTCAACATATTCCTGACGATAAGCTGCATACTCGTCGTCGGTGAGCATCTTGTACTCTGACATCTGGATAGCACTACCGTTGTATGCGGCCTCTACCTCAATCTTGAAGTACTTGTAGCTCTTTGTCCATTCCTCGCTGAAGTTGAAGAATGCAGGAGCGAAGTTTGCAGCAGGCAGACGGTCCTGACCGATATTTTCCTTAGAGTCGAGCAACGTCCATGAACTATTTTCGCGTGTAGCAGTTTCGTCGGTAACCTTACCAGCTACGCCATAGATCTTCCAGGTCTTCCAGTTGCGAACGCCGCCACCATTGCCAGTATCGTTACCTGTTACAAGCATGTACTGGTTGAACGACTTGGCTTCGTATGCCCTAAAGATAACGTATGCACCACCATCGGGTATGCCACCGCCCCACTTGGTATTGACATTTCCGTCAACCAACTGTGAATAATGACCATCGCCCCAACAAGCAGAGCCATCAAGAGCAACACAATTGTCACCAGCGACGAAGGCTGCAGACTTCTCAAGAGCATCCTTCAAGGCTACCAACTCGTTGTAGAGGATTGTCAACTGATCAGCATCGGTCGTGGTCTTCAAAGTTTCATACTTTGCTGCGAAGGTTTCCTTGTCGGCTGCCTTATCAGCTTCAACTACCAGGTCATCCAAGCCTGCGGCGAACTCTGCCAAGCCGTCAATCAGCGGCTGACGTATTGCCTCGAATTCTTCTTGTGTGCAGAGGTATATTTCGGACATCTGCTGCTGGCTGCCTCCAGAAGCATAAACCTCTACCTTATAATAAGAGTAAGCTTCTGACACGCCATTGGTAAACTTCAAAGTAGCGGGGTAGTTATTCTTGTTGGGCAGGTAATCTGTGCTGATGTCTTCTCTATCATCGAGCACTACCCAGCCTTCTGCGCTGCGAGTTGCCTCAGCTTCTGTAGCGAAGTTACCGCCGAAGACCTTCCAAGTCTTCCAGTTACGTTTATTCTGAGTTTGCGTATCACCGCCAGTCACAAGCTTATAGAAGTATGGCTGCTGAGCAGGAGTACGGAATACTACATACTGAACGTGCTCCACGCCCTCTCCTTCTGGGAAGTTACCGCCCCACTTAGTGTAGTCATTCTTGTCCACGAGGTTCGAGCCAGGACCGTCACCCCAACAAGCTGTCCAATCAAGGGCGATGAAATTGCCTTCGCGAAGCGTAACAATCTCAGTATAGATTGGCATGATGTCTTCCACAGCTGGAACGATTTGGTCAGGATCATTTGTTGCTATTGCGGCATTAAGGGCAACCAGTTTACTAGCATAAGCATCCTTAAGGTCAGCATCCACGCCTGTGGTGTAGTCGAAGTCAACATATTGCTGAGCACCTGAGGTGTCTACCGTATAGTCCTTGAAGCGGAACTCGTCCATCTGACAATATTCGCCCCAACCTCCAACAAGTTCTTCAACGACAATCTTGTAATAAGAATAATACGTGGTTTGAGGATCTGAAAGATTAAAGGAAATCACATTGAACGAGTTATTTTCCGTACCTGGGTCCATCACCTCGTCTTTCTGGTCGATCAATACCCATCCTGCAGCATCCTTGGTAGCAGCGGCATCGGATTCGAAGTTACCGGCATAGATCTTCCACTTCTTCCAGTTACGGCCAGGACTACCCGGGGTGTCGTTAGCGATTACCAGTTCGTAAGAAGTAGCTGCGATGGGGAGTGCTGCCTTGAAGACGGTCCAAGGAAGACGTCCACCTCCATACCATCCTTCCCATGAGCCCCACTTGGTGCCTTGTGTGCCATCGAAGAGTTTCTCGCAACCTTCATCACCACCAAAGTCGGAACCTCTCAGACATGTGAGCGTGAACGCATTGGCGCTCTGCAAGCCGAACAGCATCATAGCTGCAGCAAGCAATGTTAGTAGTTTTGTTCTTTTCATCTCGTTTTGTTTTAAGTTAAACTTAGTGTTTATTAATAAGAATTGTTTGTTGTTGTTTCTTTAGTTATTTTACACCTATTCGGGTACAAAGATACACATTATTATTATATACGCGCCCCCAGGTGCGTTAAATGATGTTAAAATCCGACGGATTATGTGAAGAAATACCTTAAAACTATAAAAAAGACAAGCCTCGAAAAGGAGACTTGTCTGATACTCCGTGGTTAGTTTGCAAACTAGCCACGTCTAGTTGCTCAATTAGGCACGTCTAGTTTGCCGATTAGCCACGTCTAGTTTGCCAACTAGCCGTGCCTAGTTGAAAGACCAGATTATTCTTATCGTACGACTTGCTTCTTTCCGTCCTTGATGTAGATGCCTTTCTGAGCAGGAGCATCCACCTTTTGACCACTGAGATTAAACCACTGGCCACTGAACGTTGCCCATTGGTCATGAGTCTCTTCCTGAGCCCGGATGGGAGTAATGGCTGTGCCTATCTCGCCTGAGAGTTTCTTATCCACATAGACTTTCATCCAGTGTCCGCCCACGACACTGCGGGCACGAAAGGCACACATGCCGCCGCCATTCGTGTCGTACCAGTCTGAGAGAGGCACTCTGGAACCCGTCTGATTGACATACTTCCAGACAAGATCGGAAATACTCCGGAAGCGAGCGTTGGTACTGGCCAGAGCCGCCGTCCACATCTCCCAGTCGCTCTTGGTGTAACCGGCACGACTATCGAGAGGCAGACCGTATGTATTGAGTTTGCCCATATAGTAGCTGTACTCCTGATTCTTGACCTGATCGGAGAAGAGACCTGTTTTCCAAGCCTTATCCCACACCATGTTGTACTTCTGGCTCCAAGTGTCGGGCTTGTCATAAGCCAGCTTGTAGTGATTGCCGTCCTTGGCGAGCGTCACCCAATTGGTAGCCATTTCCTTTGCCTTAGCCAGGTAAGTCTCATAATTGTCCCGTTCGCCTCGCTGGAAACAGAGCATAGCATAGCCTGCCACACCCATGATGGCCTTGACGGCAAGGTTGGCATTATGAGCCAGATGACCTGCGAAGTCGTCCGTGCAGAGCTGGTTCTCCGGGTCTTGTCCGTTCTCTACGAGATAGTTGGCCCACTTCGTGAGCGTCCCCCAGTAGCGGTTTGCCCAGTTGGTATTGCCGTCTATGTTGGAGATAGCGGCAGCCAGGATGACGATGTTGGCACTCTCTTCGATAGGCATGTTGCCGCCAAAGCCGCCGTTGGCATCAGGCTTTGTGATGGCATAGACCTGCCCGTTGGCATGTGGATAAGTACCCAAGTCGTGGGCAGCGAAGTCGAATCCCCATTTGCTGCTCTCGCAATAATCGAGGATGGAAGTGCACATACCCTTCATCAGCTCTGTGTTGTAGAGTAGGAAGAGCGGGGCTGAAGGATAGGTGAGGTCAACTGTGTTGACGCATCCGTTTGAGTTGTTCTCCTTCGAGAAGAAGAGAAGATTGCCCTTGTTGTCTTCGAAGATCTTATGTGCGGCGATGCAGTGACGATAAGATGCGCAGAGAAGTTCGGCATACTTGGCATTTCCGGAAGCAAAGCCGTCATCGTAGATAATCTGATCCTGCACTTTGCATCGAGTCATGATGTCGTCATAGTTCTCCTGAAACTCAGCAAAAGCCTGCTGAATGGTCTTGCCGTTGCGAGCCCAATAGCCTTTGTAGTTGGTACTCATGTAGCGCATGTCGTAGATTTCATCATAGCCAAACATCATGTAGCTGCTGGCCTGACTGACGGTGCCGAAGTCGTGCACGAACGAGAGCTGCGGCATTTCTCCTTCTTCGGTACTGGTGAAAGGAGTTGTGCTTGCCGGCAGTTGGCCCGTACTTGCAAAGGTCGTAGCTGTGAGATCCTGGTCTGCGACAGCCACCGAGCCATTTATGTCGGGCAGATAGAGGTAGCCCCAGTCGATGGTAATCAAGTCTCCAGCCTTGCCCAGAACCTTCTGATCTCGGCTGCCACTCTTGATGTACTGGCGTCCACCACTTGTCTCGATTGTCGTCACAGTTGGCTGACTGTTGTTATCGACCGTCAGTTCCGGGGTTGTTCCGAAGTAGAACTGGACGTCGTGCTCCTGCCCGTCATTGGCTTTCACCTGATATGAGATGTAGTTGATGGGCGTCGACATCAACTCGATGTCATCCATAAGGAAGGGCGCAGTAAACACCAAATCGAGATCAACTCCACCACAAGTGAAGAAATAGTAAGTGCTGGTGGGCAGGACATAGCATTTCTTCTGCGTTGCCAGAGTCTCGCCAGTTATGCTTGTATAAAGGCCGATGTCGGCCAAGGCACCGCCTGTAGTGTTATGGACATGATAGGCAATCACGTTCTGACCTTCGTGAAGAACGGCCTTGTCGGCTTCGGTGAGATTATAGATGACGTTCTGCACCCACGTGTTTCCTGTTTCAACCACCTTGCGTCCATTGATATAAGCCTGACAGACATCATCATGCGAATAGATCAAAGTCAAGTTCTTCTGCAAGTCTTCGGCAGTCAGAGTGATGTATCTGCGAATGTATATGTCGCTGCCAGTCGCGGTCCAAGAGGTATTGACATTGGGATATTCGCCAGCTGAACCGAAGGCTCCTTGCTGAGTCTGCCAGGAGTCGTCGTTAAAGGATTCTGTCGTCCAGGTCGTTCCACTTGTGGTTGTCATCTTGACCTTTGCTTCCCAAGCGCCTTCGTCTGCCATTGCGGCACCGTTGATGGCACGATATCCGGGATGGAATCCCAAGTCGTTCTTGTAGAGACCGATGTCTGCCTGAGCGCCTCCATTTGTGTTATGGACGTGGAAAGCAATGACGTTGTCGCCCTCTACAAGTGATGCTTTGGCTGCTCCAGTCAGGTGAACCCTGACATTTTGCTTCCATGTGACTTCGGTTGCAACGATTTGCACGCCATTGACATACACTTCGCATTTGTCATCGTGGGAGTAGATAATCCACAAGTCGCCCTTCAGGTCATCCGCAGTAAGCGTGACATGACGGCGGATATAACGGTCTGTATTGTCGCCTCCCCAAGGGGTCTGGATGTAAGGATACTCGTTCTGCGTACCCCAAGGACCCGTTTGTGTCTGCCATGAGCTTTCCGAGATGCCGAGATTCATCCAGGTGTCCGTCATAGCGGAAGTCAGACTGGTACGCACTTTGGCAGTATATCCGCCCTTGTTACCCATAGGTGCGATGGCAAGGAGCTTCGTCTTGCGCTGTGCTCCCATGAAGCGATAGACCTTCCCATCCACACGAAGCAGGCCGTCCATTGCTTTCTGCTGGTCGTCCCAATGCTTGGTGGTTCCATCGGTAAGCTTGTTGTAAGGCGACCAGAAGGAAAAGTACGGGTCGTTGACAAGCAAGGGAACGCTGGGCAGACGAAGCGATGTCTGCTTGTAAGGAACAAAGTAATCAGGCGTCTGAGCCTGCATGAAAGTGGCTGCGAGGAAGGCAGCGAGCAGGAGTAAAGTCTTGCGCATTTCGTTTTTATGTGTTTTGTGATTTATTGCTAAGTGCGTGCAAAGTTAACACTTTCTTTGCAATCCGCAACGTTAAGACAAGGAAAAACATACATTATTATATTATTTGTATCTTATGTTGCGCTTTTTTCGTAACTTTGCAGGCGTTAAACTCAAACACACAAACGCTATGACGAAATACGATATCCCTGTTCTGCTGCTCACAGGTTACCTGGGAAGCGGCAAGACTACACTCCTGAACCGCATTCTCTCGAACCGTCAAGGCATCCGCTTCGCTGTGATTGTCAACGACATAGGAGAGGTCAACATCGATGCCGACCTGATTCAGAAAGGCGGGATCGTCGGGGGTCAGGACGACAGTTTAGTCGCTCTGCAGAACGGTTGCATCTGTTGCACGCTCAAGATGGACTTGGTGCAACAACTCTACGACATCATCGCGCTCAAGAAGTTCGACTACATCGTCATCGAGGCAAGCGGCATCTGCGAACCTGAACCTATTGCGCAGACGATTTGCTCGATGGCGCAGATGGCTCCCGAAGTCACGCAAAACGGCCTGCCATACGTCGATTGCATCGTCACCGTCGTTGATGCCTTGAGGCTGAAGGACGAGTTCGATTGCGGCTCCGACCTCACCAAGAAGGACATCGACGAGGAGGACATCGAGAATCTCGTCATCCAGCAGATTGAGTTCTGCAACATCGTCCTGCTCAACAAGGCTGCCGACGTGGAGCCACACGAACTGGAGCGCATCCGACAAATCGTAAGAGGAATACAGAAGAAGGCACAGATTATCGACTGTAATTACGGCGACGTGGAACTCGACAAACTACTGAACACCAACCTCTTCGACTATGAGAAGGTGGCAACCAGCGCAACATGGATTGCAGAGCTGGAAGACCATCACGACGAAGACGACGATGATGATGACGACGAACACGAGCATGAACATCATCACGAGCACGAGCACGAACACCATCATCATGAGCATGAACACCATCATCACCACCACGACCACGACGAAGGAGAAGCCGAGGAGTACGGCATCGGCACATTTGTCTACTATCGACGGAAGCCTATGCGCCTCAGCGAGTTTGATCAGTTCGTGGCTCGACTCTGGCCGAAAGGCATCATCCGAGCAAAGGGAATCTGCTACTTCAAGGGCGAAGAGGACGTCTGCTACCTGTTCGAGCAGGCCGGAAAACAGGTGAAGTTACAAAATGTCGGGCAATGGTATGCCACAATGCCTGCAGCCGAGTTGGAGATGATGAAACAGCGCGATCCCAACCTTCGCCGTGATTGGGACGAGACTTACGGTGATAGGATGCAGAAGTTGGTGTTTATTGGTCAGCATCTCGACAAGGAAGCTATCACTACCCTACTCGACGCTTGCCTCGTCGAATAACGCCCTGATAATCAGGCCAGCACAAAGCATCAGAAAACACAGCGTGGCTAGTTGCCAAACTAGACGTGGCTAGTTGACGAATTAGGCGTGGCTAGTTGACGAATTAGGCGTGGCTAGTTGACGAACTAGGCGTGTTCCCTTTTTTACAGGAGCACGCCTTTCTTTTTGCCGCAGCCTGTTAAAATATATTAAATTACCCGTCGCTCTTGCATAATTATACCTTCTATATAAGAAGAAAGCGCTAACTTAGCGCAGCATATTGTAGCCTGAGACAAACGACAATACATAACAAAGCATAATTCTAAACAAAACACGACACCCACATGAAAAAGAAAATTACCTCTCTTATCACCGTGATTCTCATGTGCCTGACAGCCGTCCCCATGCTGGCTGACGAACTGAGTCTGACAGGATACGGCGACGTGGTGACCGCTCCACAAGCGGACAAACTTTACGTTATTCAAGGAAATGCTCAGCACGACAACATTATCTCCTGGCTCTATGACAACAACGGAGCCCTCGCTGCTACAGAAGGATCCGAGATTCCCACTGGTATAGAAAACATGAAGTATGTCTGGACCTTCGAGATTAGCGACAATGGTTATGCAGCCAAGAACTACATGACAGGGCGCTACATCTGCATCGAAGGCACCAGCAATGGCGGTAATGTCAAGATGCAAGACAGTCCCGCCTACTTCACAATTGAAATAAACGGAGACGAAGTCGGCTTCAAGAATGCTTCTGGCCAATACATCGACATGAGCTACAGCGGCATTAAACCAGTTACATGGAGTGGCGGAGTGGCTGGCTCACGCCGTCTAACCATCTACACCGCCACAGTTGAAGAAGTGGCAGACCTAACCGCAGCACTTGCACGACTCAACTCATGTTACAGCAAATACGAAGACTATGTGCCCAACTTCGGCAACCTAACAATCGACCGTGGCACGGAAATCGGGCAATACAACTGTAGCGACGAAGACTACGACCTCTTCATCACGAACTTGCAGTTAGCGCATGATATACTCTTCGAAGAAGTTGACATAGAAGACTTCACAGTGGAAGCAATCGATGCCATCATCCAAAATATAGAAGAAGGCTATGCCGCTATCATGGCCTCGCTTGTAACACTTACCATAGCCGACGGCAACTATCGAATCGTCAGCGCTTTGGAGTGGACAAACACAGCACGCATCAATACCGGAGAACTCGACGAGAATGGCCAACCCATCTATCAGGAGACCACCATCCATCCCACCAAAGCCATGTATGCCACCCTCGAAGGCAAGGCTATGTGGGCTAATATCGACAGCACCGACTGCCGCTACCTCTGGAAGCTGACCAACAATGCCGAGACGGGACTCCTCCAAATGATGAACATCGCGACTGACGGCATCCTGAACGACTGCTCGCAAAGCACTCAAGCTACCTTGACCACAAACAGCCAGACGGAAATGAAGTTCGAGTTCATCGAGCGCAGAAACGAAAAGATTGTCGTAGCCATGAAACCCAGCCAACGCGGTAATTACGGTTTCCTACACTGCAACAATCACGGCGGTGGCTCAGGCACAGGAAGTAACATCGTAGGTTGGGAAGCCGGTGCAGGAGCAAGTCAATGGATTCTCGAGCCTGTCAGCGACGAAGAAGTAGCAAAACTCGTCAATGCATACGCCCCGATTAAAGACCACGAACTCCTCGTCTCAATGTTCCAAGACCTTATCTCTGAAACAGAAGCAGCCATCGCTCAGGCACAGGACATCTCATATATAACCGAACGCAGCACAGGGCTCATCACCGACACCCTGCAGTTCAGCAGTCCCTGGACAGAGCCCACGGAGGGCAGCTTTGGCAATGTCCTCAATGACAACGCCGACACTTTCTGGCACAGCAACTGGAGCAATGGCAACGTTTCGAACCATACACACTACTTCCAAGTAACCTTCAACGAACCCCTCGGAGGAATCATCCAGAGTTTCATGCGCCGTCGTAATGCCGCCAACGACCACATCACAAAGCTTGGTGTCTTTGGCTCAAACAACGCTAATGCTCTCGAAAATACAAGCGAAGACGGGTGGAACGAACTCGGCACCTACGACTTGTCGCAGAACGCATCAGCAAGCTTGACCGTCTATTCCAATGGTCTTGACTATGGAGAAGGCTATCAGTACCTCCGTTTCTACATTGACGGGACAACGACAGGGCGTGGCTATGGTCACTTCGCGACCTTCCAACTCTATCGACTTACCTACGATGGCAACACGCAATGGAGTCAGATGGGCGATGTCGCAACTGCTGTCGAGGCTGCGCTCAATACTGCAAAGGAGGTAGACTTGGACGAAGTGGAGATGGAAGACTACAATGCTCTGAAGGATGCTCTCGATGCTTTCAAGGCTCTCCTTGTTGACCCGACCGCTCTTGCTACTGCTATTGAAGCAAACAAGGACATCATCAATCTGGTTGCCATCGGCGACAATCCTGGCTTCTGGAGCCCCAATAGCGACGTCAGCACACTGACTACGACCCTGCAGGAAGCAACTGCCTACCTCAAGGGAGGCGCTTATACACAAGCTCAGATTGATGCTTATGTCGAAGCCATTACAAGTGGAGTTAGTGATCTCATGGCTCTTGCCAATCCCGTCGATCCTGGCAAGTGGTACGCTCTCAAGTTCGATAGTGAGGAGAACTACGAGGCACACCAGTGGAGCAAGACTCCCGCCATCAACAACGACCTTGGTGACCTCTACAACAACTATGCTGCTCCTGCCAATGTGGAAGAAGGTGCGCTTGTAGGCTTCGAGTCTCTCGAGGAGGTAATATACGGGCAAGCAGTACGCTTTATCAATGAAGAGGAGATTCCAGAGATGGATCAGGTTGCCTTCCGCTTCGTGGCACAAGGCGACACGGCTTACGTCATCCAACATAAGAGCGGACTCTACCTGGGCGGTGCTTCCCGCAGTACGAACCTGACACTCGGTTTCACTCCTGCTCTCTTCAATGTGCGAGCCGTCGGTTATGGCAAAGTCGTCATCGAGGCACGCAACCTCAAGGGACAAGGTTACTACACCGAACCCGTCTATCTTCATGCACAGAACGCAGGACATAGCCTCGTCACATGGAACAATGATGTAGTAAGCAGCAACAGTGCACTCTACATTGAGCCCATTGACGAAAGAGATTTCGACGAAGGAGAGGAAGTGGCCGAAAGCGCTCTAATGAATGCTAAACCCAACAGCATCATCTTCATGTGCTACCCCACTGCTTTCTCTGTAACCGATGCTGAGATTTATGCTTATCAAGGTGCCATCAGCGAAACCGACAGCACAGCACATTATACCTTTAACAAGATTGAGCAGGCAGAAGCCGGTCAACCTGTCCTCCTCGTAGTTGGCGACCGTGAATACTTCGATGCAGATGACGAGGAGGAAGAGCCCGAGCAAATCGGAATCACTCCTCTCGGCACCAGTTTCGCCATCAATCCCATGACAAGTGGCGG
>JAFYYO010000189.1 GCA_017557475.1 Bacteroidaceae bacterium | reverse complement strand
TCCCAAGTGGAGCAAACGCTCGCTAGAAGCGCAAAACTTGCTCACGTACCTCGAGGAGAATGTCGGACAGAAGATTCTGACTGGTACTCATGCCTGCGTGAACTACAACACCAACGAAGCCGATTGGGTTTATAAGCACACGGGCAAGTACCCCGCCATCAATACGATTGATTACATCCACGACATCTATTCCTCTTCAGGAGGCTGGATAAACTATGCCAACACAACGCTTTGGCGCAACTGGACCAACAATGGCGGCATCATGTCGGCCATGTGGCATTGGAACATGCCCACAAACGACGGAAACGATTGGACCTGCACACCTGGCACAGAGCCCGGACAAACAGGCTTCCATCCCTCAGTCATCTTCTCGCCGAATAGCGAAGGCTACCTCACGATGATAAGCCGTATCGACCAGATAGCCAAGTGGTTGAAGCCTATCGCTAAAGCAAAGATTCCCGTCCTTTGGCGGCCGCTCCACGAAGCACAGGGCAACTGGACAGAGGCCAATCCTGGCACCAGTTGGCACAAAGCATGGTTCTGGTGGGGCATCGACGGACCGGAAGCCTTCGTCGAGATGTGGAGAGTCATGTACGACCGCTTTGTGAACTACCACGGACTCACAAACCTCATCTGGGTATTTACCGCAGGCGACTCGAAACGATGGTATCCGGGCGACGAGTATGTCGATATCGTCGCCTACGACTTCTACAATAAAAACCTAAGCGAGATGCGCTGGTGGTACGACTACTTCCACGAGAACTACCCCGGCAAGCTCTATGCCATCAGCGAGTTTGGCAACATCCCCAAAGTCTCCGAGTTCTGGGCAGACGGCCAGTACTGGAGCTTCCTCATCCCCTGGTACGACTACAACCGCACCAACGATACCAGCGACGAAGCATACGAGAGCACCGAGCACAGCCACGCAAATATCGACTACTGGCTCGATGCACTCAGTCAGGACTACGTCATAACTCGCGACGAAGTGCCGAGCTTCAAGTAGCCGAAGCCCGCACTCCCCCTTCGGGCCTGCGAACCCTACTTCAGATTCGCAAGACAGGCCTTGTATTCCTCTACATCCTTCTCGCCGATGAAGCTCTCCAGGTCTCCGCGAACCGTCACGTAGAGCGTTTTGTCATAGATTTCAATGGTAAAGAGCGCATTGTTATCTATGTTGTGGCAGATGATATCATCATCCTCGAAGTCCTCGGTATTGATTTCATATCTGAACTTGATGCCGTCGTCCAGAATGCCACCCCATCCGTCGATGATGGTAACCCAGGCACCCTTGCCCTTGCCCTCCTCGTCCGGCGGAGTCATCACAATGGCATGTCGACCGCCTTCGAAGCTCTGATAGAAGATAATGTTCTCAATCTTCTTGCGGTACTCGTCCAGATGTCCCTGGATGGCAGCGCGTTTCGCGAGAATCTCCTGAGCCACAGGCGCATCGTCCGTCATCATCGCATAGACGCTATCCAGGAACAGACCTTCGGGATACGAGAACTCGTAGGCCCTCTCCAGATTGTAGCGTTCCACCAAATCTTCCGTCTGCTTCAGGGCCACATAGTCAGCCGAATCCTTCTCCCATTCCGAGAGGATAAGCTTCGCACTGTCAAGGAGTTCGCCAGCCTCGGGGAAGTCAGCGATGAACTGTTTCAGCTGTGAAATCTGACGAGAAGCAACCGACTCGTCGAAAGCCTTTTGTTCCTTGCTCACACAACCACTAAAGATAAAAGCCGATGCACACAGCATCAAACAGAGAGAAAAACTTTTTGTTTTCATGTTAATAATATTTGTTTAGACGCCGTAAATTTATCTTTTTTTACGAAAACCCAGCAACATCCGACACTTTTTTTTACCTAAATCATACGCTAGGCAGACTTCATCCCCCAACCAGACGCGGCAAGTCCCTGAATTTCTGTTCTAACGGATTTGAAATCCGGCAGAACGGAATTTCATTTTATAACGAAAAAGTGGTCACCGTTTCCGATGGCCACTTATTCGGGGCTTCCTTAATGTGTCTAGAAATGGCGTGTTGACTTTGTCTTCAAGCCTGGCGCTCGGCATAGCCAATGCAAGCATTGCTCTGCTCTCTCTTAAATCGGCTTGTTCGTTTTGTTCGTTTTGTTCGGATTACATCCAGACATTTGGTCACGACTCGGCAATTCAAGTAAACTTGATTGCTCTCGCTGCTTCAAACGTTCGTTTTGTTCGGATTACATCCGGACATTTGGTCGCGACTCGGCAATTCAAGTAAACTTGATTGCTCTCGCTGCTTCAAACGTTCGTTTTGTTCGGATTACATCCGGACATTTGGTCGCGTTAATGAGTTAGCTTTTTGTAGCCCTCTTTTGTCGTCATTACCATTTCGTTGTCTTCCATGCGCCTCAGGTAGATTCTTGCCGTATCGGCTGTCAGTCCCTTTTCTTTCGCTGCTTTGCGAATATCGTCCTTCGTGAACTCTTCGGGTAGTTCGTCGAGAAGTCGGAACAGTGCATTGTTTCTTGCCACTCGACTAGCGGCAATGTCTTGTTTCCTTTGGATGGCGTCGTTTGCTTTTGCGCTGTCGTTTATAGCATCTGCAAACATGATGTACTGATTCAGGAAACTTTCATTCCCATACCAGCGAGCCATTGCCTTACCTTGCGACGTTTCTTTGCCTCCTTCCAGCGCATACATAACTTGCGAAGCGCGGAAAATTGTTACGGCTGCACGACGACGCAAAAGGTCTATTGCCGTATCGCGATGGTCTTCGTCGGGACCGCTTGCCTCCCATTCTGCAATCTTCTCTTCATTAAAGTCGTAGGCGTCTTTCTTGGCTTTGGGGAGTGCAAAAGAAATGACGTTTTCCGTTGCGGGAATGTTTGTCGTGCTTCCCTGTTCGTAAAGGGCTTGCACGATACGCGCAGCTTCTCGGTCGTCTTTGGTTTCGCCATCCCAGCGGACTTCTACATTTTTGCCTAGGTCGCGTGCCATTTCGGTAAAGAAGAAACGTGTCATCAGTCCGTTCTCTACGTTCGAGAAGTAGTTGCGCACGCTCACGTAAGTGCCTGCGAAGATAAGGTTGACGAAGATGTGCACGCTTCCCGAATAGGTGAGGTAATCTTGCCCCCAAAGCGCGCCGTCGAAGGCCTTGCGATAGATATCGCTTTTGTCCGACCATGCTCCGTTCTTATTGGCTCTTGCGCTCTCGTCTATTTCCTCTGTGATGACGCAAAGGGGTTGGCCGAGACTTGCCTGTGCTCGTTCCATCAGGAAACCGTTACTGCTTGTAGCG
Source organism: Bacteroidaceae bacterium (assembly GCA_017557475.1). Next base: position 375 of record JAFYYO010000189.1, on the reverse strand, counting down.
TTCAGGACACGGATGCACGGATTCGGCTTTTCCTTGAGTTGCTTCACACCCTTCTTTTGCTCACGTTCCCGAGCATATTCCAGCAGTTCCTCTCGTCCTTTCTCGTCGTCTGCGAGGATAGGCTTCAAGAGCCAGTCTTGCAGATCTGCGAGGAAACCTTTGCCGCTTCCAGCATGACCGCAAATAACGACCATGAAGACGGGACGGTGCTTTCTGCCGTCCAGGTACTTGCTTTCGAATCTGCCAAGCAATGTGCCGAGCATCGGCAGGGCAGCAATAAGAGCTGACCTTCCATTTCTGCCATACCTCTTGAAGATGTAGCGCAACAGCCAGGGCATGGTTCTGGGCAGCGGGTTGAGCCTCTGCAAGTATTCC
>JAFYYO010000188.1 GCA_017557475.1 Bacteroidaceae bacterium | reverse complement strand
GGTGGGACGAAACTCAGATACCTGTATCACGTCGTTACCGCCACCTTTGCGAGCTGTGATGACCCACTTGAAACATTGGTAAGCCTTACTCGTCTCGGCAGGAAGCGTATAAGTATAGGTTGTGAAGTTAACATCCTTCAGTTTGGTGTCGTTTGTGACTGAAGCGATCAACTCCCATGAACTGTCGTCCTTGCCAGGATTACTGTCAGCAGTAGAGCCATAAAGTTGCCACGCTTTCGGATTGCGACCAGTATATTGGGCATTATCGTTTGCCGTCGTAATCTTGTATCCCGTCACATAAATGGGAAGCGACGAGTGAAAGATGTTATAGGCCGCATTGCCTTCGCCTCCATTAAGGCACCATTTCGTAGAAGTATTGCCGTCGACAATCTTATCGTAGTCTTCTCCAGAATTGAATCCTGCTGAGCCTTCATCGGGAATAAAGAAGGCATCGGCACTCGTCCTCTCATATTCTTTTGCCTTAAGCACACCATAACGAAGGCGGTTTGTGCTTTGAGCGAGGTTCTCCATGTCAGTCACGCCGCCAAGAGGCGCATAGATTTCGAGGCTCGACTTCAGCATCTTTCCATTGCAGACAGCAGTTATCTCCTCCGGTGTCATACCTGAGCGCCAGAAGAAGAGCTCGCTCACTTCGCGACTATAATTGTCGTCGCCAACATAGACAACCTCAATCCTGGACAAACGCTCCCCTATTTCTCCAGCCTTTACCTTATCTATATATAAGAGTGTACGACGCTGAGCGAAGTAGCTTGTAAGGGTGACATAGTGCCAATTGCCGTCGTTGACGGTTGTCGTAGAAGTAATCGTAGAGCCTGAAGGAGCGGTATAAGTGACTGTGCCGTCTTCGTTGACGCGAACTATTGCTTCCTGCAAAGAAACGGCTTGGGCAAGAGAAACGACCTGACCTTCTGTTCCCTTGATGCGAACAGTTACCGTGAAAGGATGAACAGTCTCTTCTGGTTCGAAGTAAATCCTCTTTCCGGCTTCGATGGTCATGTTCTTCGTCTGATTGCGAACCGGCTGTGGTTTGCCTGCCTTGATGGCGTCGAAGAGCGACGGAACCATTGCATACATGAACTCTGCGTGGCCTGCTGTGTTCTGATGATAGGTGTCGGAGACATAGCCGTCTGCCCATTGCCCGTTGCCCTTATCGATAGAGCCGAGCACATTGGTAGAGGCGACATCCCATTGATGAATGAGCAAGTTGAGTTGCTTCACGTAATAGTAGTCATCGTTATTGTAGTCGCCACGAGTATAGTTGTTCATCACCATCGGAATCTTGCCGTCTGCCTTTACCTTATTAATAAGTGTGAGCATATTGTCGCGCCACTGATTGAAGACACTTTGCTGGTTGCTTGCGCCATGAATGCCTTCGTTGCCAAGCGACAAACCAAAGATAACGTAACGACCGAAGTCGCGAATCAGGTCATCATAACGGTTCAAGAGGTTGACCGTCGTGTTGCCTCCAATCGAGACATTCGTGGTATAGAAGGGATTCTCACTCCTTCCTTCGTTAT